>NZ_DATCSD010000119.1:0-10967 GCF_036568665.1 Ohtaekwangia sp.
GTATAGTTGAAGCGTTTCCCTCGTTAGCGGGATTGCCTCGAAAGATTTCAAAAAAACTTTTTAATTTTTTCAGTGTGGTTGAACCAATCATCTGCTACCTTTGTACTGTAATAAAAATAATTACAGTATGAATAACGGACGATTTTCCATTTCACTACACATCCTGACCTTGCTGGACAGGTTTCCGGGTGAATTGTTATCGTCTGAGTTTTTGGCTGGCAGTATTAATATCAACCCGGTGCTGGTGCGTAAAGAGATCAGCAACCTGAAGAAACATGGGTTGGTAGAAAGTAAAGAAGGCAAGACCGGAGGCTTCAGTCTGGGTAAACCTTCGAAGCAGATACGGCTGTCGGATATATATACAGCTGTAAGGCAGGCGCCTATACTGGGGCAAACCAAGAATGATCCCAACCCAAAGTGCCTGGTGGGGAAACAAATTAATAAACACCTGGATGATCTGTATGCAGATGCAGAAGATGCGCTGGTAAAGAAACTGGGCAAGACCACACTCGCGGAATTTACGAGCCGGTTCTCCTGAATTTTTTTTGACCTTAACTGTAATAAAAAACATTACAATATAACTAACTAAATTTTTATTCTATGAAAATTGCATTGATCGGAGCTTCAGGATTTGTAGGCTCGCATTTACTGACAGAAGCGTTGAACCGTGGTCACCAGGTGACTGCCATTGTTCGCAACCCGGAAAAAATTACCGTGACGCATGCTAACCTCACTGTAAAGAAAGGTGATGTATTGCAGGCAGAGGAAGTTGCCAACCTGGTGCGTGGTAATGATGTGGTGCTGAGTGCCTATAACTCCGGCTGGCAAAATCCGAATATATATGACGACTTTCTGAAAGGTTCTCAGGCGATCCAGGAAGGTGTAAAGAAATCCGGTGTGAAGCGCCTCATCGTAGTAGGCGGTGCGGGTAGCCTGGAGGTTGCGCCCGGTGTACAGTTAGTGGATACACCGCAGTTCCCGGCAGAATGGAAACCCGGTGCATTAGCAGCGCGTGAGTATTTGAATATCATTCGTAAGGAAGATACACTCGACTGGACTTTCTTTAGCCCTGCTATATTAATGCATCACGGTATAACTGATGGCCGCACGGGTAAATATCGTTTGGGTACAGATCAACCGGTGTTTAACGAACAAGGTGAGAGTCGCCTGTCAGCAGAAGATCTCAGCGTTGCCTTGCTGGACGAAGTGGAGAACAAGAAGTTTATCCGCAAGCGTTTTACCGCAGCGTACTAATATATACCTATATATACTGGCGTGCACGTGTTGTGTACGCCAGCTTTTTACAACCCAATCCCCTTAATGTGTTATGGCAACTGTTCTCTATAAAACCATCGCGGTCGATGGCCTGAATATATTCTATCGCGAAGCAGGAGATCCTTCCAAACCGCTTATTGTTTTACTGCACGGCTTCCCTTCTTCCTCACACATGTATCGCGATCTTATCACTGATCTGGCCGATCGCTATCATCTCATTGCGCCTGATTATCCTGGCTTTGGCAACAGCGATATGCCTGCCCGCGATAAGTATAGCTATACCTTCGATAATCTTTCTGTTACCATAGAGAAATTTATAGATGCCCTTCAGCTGAAAAAATTTAGCCTCTATATACAAGACTATGGTTCACCGGTAGGCTATCGCATCGCGGTGCGCAGACCGGAGTTAATCCGTTCACTTATTATTCAAAACGCCAATGCGTATGAAGAAGGACTCGGCCCTGCATTGGAAGATGGCAAACGCTTCTGGGCAAACCGGAATACCGAAACTGAAAATGCCATGCGCTGGATATTAAGTCTGGATGGTACTAAACTGCAATACCTCGATGGCACGGAAAATCCGGAGAAGATCAGTCCCGATGCATATCATTACGATCAATACTTTTTAGAGCGTCCCGGTAATAAAGAGATACAGCTGGATCTGCTATACGATTATCAGAACAACCTTACGCTATATCCGGTGTGGCAAAAATACCTGCGCGACAATCAGCCGCCAACCCTTATCACCTGGGGAAAGAATGATGCGTTGTTTACCGGCAACGGAGCATTAGCCTATAAAAAAGATTTACCACAGGCAGAAGTACATTTGCTTAACACCGGTCACTTTGCCCTCGAAGAATATCATGAAACCATCGCAGCGCATATAGATCGCTTCCTGCAAAAGATACCGGTATAATTTTACCTTTTGTATTGCCTCTCATAATGCGTATGTTTGTCATACGTTCTTTGTTTCCATTGTCAACAGGTGTCTGGTTTTTCCGGGAGTTCCGGAAGATTAAAAAGGAATCGTGTGAGAATCACGAGCAGACGTGCTACTGTAAGTAACTCCGTAGGAACCTACGGATAAAGGGTTTGCCCTCGAAGTCCATTGTCTTTACTATATAAAGATGAGAAGGACGGCAGATACCGTTACAAGTCAGGAGACTTGCCCTACGCCTTGTGACTATGCCTACACGCTAATAGGCAAGGTCAGGTCTGATAGCTTCTTTCTTCTCGCGCCAGAAAGGGTGTGTCATTTCTATATCTATGAGGTTTGCGTGTAGTCATACCGGTTCCGACAAAGAGCCAGGTATACTTTATTCACTTAAACGCAAATCAACATGATTGCACACAACCTGGGCTACCCACGTATAGGCAGCCAACGCGAACTAAAAAAAGCCTGCGAACAATATTGGTCAGGCAAAACAACTTTCAAAAATCTGTTACAGGTTGGCAAGAACCTCCGGCAGGAAAACTGGTTCTTGCAGAAACAGGCAGGTATAGATCTTATACCTTCCAACGATTTCTCTTTTTACGATCAGGTACTCGACATGTCGCTTACGGTGGGCGCTATACCGGAGCGGTATCACGATGTTATCCTCAACAAGAACAATGTAGAGCTTGATCTCTGTTTTGCCATGGCGCGTGGCTATCAGAAAGACGGACTCGACATTACTGCTATGGAAATGACCAAGTGGTTTGATACCAATTACCACTATATCGTTCCTGAGTTTTACAAGAACCAGTCGTTCAAGTTATTCTCTACAAAAGTGATCGATGAGTTCTACGAAGCCAAGCAACTCGGTATACTTACCAAGCCTGTGTTGTTAGGGCCGGTGTCGTACCTGTTGTTGGGAAAAGAAAAAGAGGAAGGTTTCGACAGGATCGACCTCATCAAAAATCTGTTGCCGGTATATATAGACATTGTAAAGCGGCTGGATAAATTGGATGTGCAGTGGATACAATTTGATGAGCCATTCCTCGCGTTGGATCTTACCGAGAAAGAAAAGAAAGCTTTTGCTCATGTATATACCGAGATCAGGAAAGAAATTCCTTCGGTAAAAATATTGCTGGCTACCTACTTCGAAGGCCTTCGCGATAATTTACAGATCGTTCGATCACTCCCGGTAAATGCTTTGCATATAGACCTGGTGCGCAATGCTGAACAACTCGAGCCGGTAATCGGAGCACTGCCGGATAAAATTATACTTTCACTGGGTATAGTTGATGGACGTAACATCTGGAAGAACGACTATACCAAATCGCTGGCGCTGATTCAAAAAGCTATAGTTACGCTGGGTGCAGCGCGCGTGATGGTTGCGCCTTCATGTTCGTTGCTGCATACACCGTGTGACCTTGATCTTGAAACAAACGATGCAGTGTTGCTGCCCGAGATCAAAAACTGGATGGCCTTTGCCAAGCAAAAGCTGAGTGAAGTAGTAACGCTGAAAAAACTTTCGCTCACGGAGACAAGTGCTGAAGTAAATATACTGCTGGAAGAAAACAAGAAAGCCATTGAAAGCAGAAGAACCTCCGCGCGCATTCATAACCCGGTAGTAAAAGAACGTGTAGCAGCATTGACTGATGCCGATGCTCAACGCAAGAGTATATTTACTGTTCGCAAAAGGAAACAGCACGATGCATTGAAGCTGCCGTTGTTTCCGACTACAACGATCGGTTCGTTTCCGCAGACTACCCAAGTGCGTGAATGGAGAGCGAAGTTGAAGAAAGGCGAGCTTTCGCAGACAGCGTACGATCAGCACATCAAAGAAGAAACCGAGAAAGCCGTGCGCTGGCAGGAAGAAATCGGTATAGATGTACTGGTACACGGAGAGTTTGAACGAAACGACATGGTAGAATACTTTGGCGAACAACTCCAGGGCTATGTGTTTTCGAAGAATGGCTGGGTGCAGAGCTATGGCTCACGCTGTGTAAAACCTCCCATTATTTTTGGCGATGTATCGCGACCACAGGCAATGACTGTTGCGTGGTCGTCATTTGCACAGTCGCTTACGCGCAAGCACATGAAGGGAATGTTGACAGGACCGGTAACTATTTTGCAATGGTCGTTCGTACGCGATGATCAACCCCGTTCGGTTACCACCAACCAGATCGCACTGGCTATACGCGATGAAGTGGTAGACCTGGAGAAGGCCGGTATAAAAATTATTCAGATTGATGAACCTGCTATTCGCGAAGGATTACCCTTGCGTAAAGCAGACTGGAATAATTACCTGGCCTGGGCGGTGAAAGCATTTCGTATAGCAGCCGGTGGTGTGAAAGACGAAACGCAGATCCATACACACATGTGCTACTCAGAGTTTAACGACATTATACAAAGTATAGCCGATATGGATGCCGATGTTATTACCATTGAGTGTTCGCGCTCTCAGATGGAATTACTCGATGCATTCGCTGACTTCAATTATCCGAATGAGATCGGCCCCGGAGTATATGATATACATTCACCGCGCGTGCCATCCAAAGATGAAATGGTATACCTGATGAACAAAGCGCGTGCAGTAATTCCGGCAGATCAACTCTGGGTAAATCCCGACTGCGGATTGAAAACGCGCCACTGGGATGAAACGAAGAAAGCACTTGTAGCGATGGTACAGGCAGCGCACGAACTTCGTCTCCCCGTGCAGGTGAGTTAACGCTGGTCGTTATACGTTAGTCGTTAATCGTGAATAGTTATCCGTTAACTGTTATACGATTAACGATTAACTGTTAACGAAACTTGAGCATTGATCAACGAATGTTTGAATCTGCCTTTGAATATCGAACAAGGAATATTGATCAACGAATGTCGAAGTATAAAAGGCACACTCCTGACTTCTCGCCCACACTTCTTGTGGCTAGAACTAGAAGCCAGCAACTTGCTCTGAATATCGAACAAGGAACATCGAATGTCGAAGTAAAACACACTCCAAACTCACCACCACGAATAACTGTTAACGAATAACGGTTAACGATTAACCAACAACAGCTTCCATGAAACACGAGCAAAAGAAATGTCCCCGATGCCAGACAGCATTCGAATGCAAGGTAGGATCGATTACACTCTGCCAATGCAGCACGGTAACACTTCGCGAAGATGAGCGGAATTACATGCGTGAAAATTTCACGGACTGCCTATGCGCAGCCTGCATGGTAGCGATGCAAAAGGAATATCAGGGAAAAAGCTTTTTGAAAAAATTAAAGAGCATGATCACGATGTTCCGTTAAAACAGTTTGTGAGAGCATAGGTATATATCTTTTATAGTGTGGAAATTAAAAAAATTCATCGCAGCACCCGGATGCACGCCCTGCTTTGCTGGGATATAGCATCCAACGGTATACTGCAGGCGATGAAGCATCACGATCGCCAGAAGCTTCAGCAGCTTGCAAAAAAATACCAATGGCATTTTTCTCCTGACGAACTACTGGCAAAGGAGTATGAAGCCATCGTTGTTACCGATGTTACACAAAAAATACAATGGGCGAGTCCGGGATTTCTGAAGATGACCGGTTATTCACCGGCCCTTGCTAAAAATAGAAAACCTTCCTTCCTGCAAGGTAAAGATACCAGTCCCGCTACGCGGCAACAGGTTCGCGAAGCCATTCAACAAGGTAAATCTATAGCGGCCACCCTGTTAAACTACAGGAGAAACGGCACGCCCTATCAATGCTATGTAGAGATACAGCCACTATATAATAATGAGAAGTTGCTTACGCATTTTATAGCGTTTGAGAGGGAGGTTTAGGTTCATTGTTCAATGTTTAAGGTTTGGGCTTGAAGGTTCATCATTAGACGCAATCACACCCGAACATCCATATATTACAACGCGATACTATATATATAGCACGAACCTTGAACCATGAATAAAGGATTTTGAGATTATTTTTTCATTACCAGTGAACTTTTATACTTCGTTTTGATATTATTCAGGTTCAGGCGGATAGAGGCGCGCGAAACTAAACCGTATAATCCCATGAACCTTACCCAAACGATCATTCCGGTATATAACATGATGGCATGCGTAGGAGCAACCGACTTTGCTATTATGCGCCTGGAGCCATTTCATGTGTTGGGTAAGATGCAGGTTCCGCATCGCCAGGAAGGATATAATTTTTCGCTTTTACTGCGCGGCTCCATTACCAAGTATATAGATTTCGAACGGCACGTGATTGAAGCTCCGGCACTGATAGCCATGGGGCCCGAGCAGGTGCATCAATACGAAGAGGCCGATGATGCCGAGATGGTATGTATATCTTTCAGTCAGGATTTTCTGATCAACGAAATGCGCGGGTGGATGATGTGCTGGGAATGCATGTTTGGCCACGTGGTGATAGATATAGAAGAAGAAGCCATGCGGGAACTTACCATCTATACCCGGTTGATGGAAGAGGAATTCAGAAACAGAAAGCCCAAGAGCGAGATCATCATTCGTAATTTACTCAACGCCTTTATCGTTTGCAGTGCGCGTATGCGTAACACAACCTTGCCGGTAATGCAGATGGATGCAACGCAGAGCAGGCTGGTGCTACAGTTCAAGATACAGGTAGATGCAAACTTTCGCGACAAGACGCAGGTATCGCAGTATGCTGATATGCTATATATTACTCCGGGACATTTGAATGATGTGATCAAGTCTACCATAGGTAAAACGGCCAAGCAGGTAATTGATGAGAAGCGCATTATGGAAGCGAAGCGTTTACTCTTCTGGGGAGACCTTAGCCTGAAAGAGATCGCTGATTACCTGAGCTTTGAAGATGACTCGTACTTTAACCGATACTTCAAGAAACATACCGGTCATACGCCATCACTCTTCCAGCGCACGATCCGTGAAAAGTACAACTAATGCCGCGATTCGGTACATCATAAAACAAGAACTGTTTTTACTTTTGTAATACCATTCATGTTTCAAATGAATATAGCAATGAAAAAAGTAAAACCTTTTTCATTCTTCTTCGTGAAACACTTCCTTCTGATGCTGCAGAAGATTTAAGCCAAGAGCGTATTCATTTTTAAAGAAGCGAACAGGAGTTAGTCAACTCGGTTGGCCTGTGCTTGAATTTTTTTTTAATGTATATATAAATGAGATGTTTATGAACCATTCCCCTTACAAACCAGTAACCACCACCGTGTCAGTGCTTAGTGGCATTGCACTTGTATCTATATTGTATAGCTGTACACCTTCATCCGGCAACGCGGGCATGCAAATGCCAACGCCAGCCCTACCGGTAATTTCCGTTAGCAGCCAGGCTGCAACAACATACCTGGAGTTGCCCGCTACGGTAGAAGGTACTGTGAACGTTGAGATCAGACCGCAGGTAGCCGGCTACCTCGAGTATATCTATGCAGACGAAGGTGCGTATGTAAAAGCAGGACAGCCTTTGTTCCGCATCAACGATCAGCCGTATCGCGAGCAACACTCCAATGCGCATGCAGCTTTACTGGCGGCACAAGCCAACGAAGAGAAAGCACAACTCGAAGTAGATCGCCTTACACCACTCGTGAAGAACAATGTAATATCCGACATCCAGTTGAAATCGGCAGAAGCCAGTTTGCAAACGGCGAAAGCAAATGTAGCACAGGCAAAAGCACAAGCCGGCAACGCACAGATCAACCTCGGATATACTATAATTAAAGCACCGGTAAGCGGATATATAGGTCGCATACCGCACAAGATCGGAAGTCTCGTGGGCCGCAGCGAAACACAGGCGCTTACGGTACTTTCAGATATACAAGAGGTATATGCGTACTTCTCCATGAGTGAAGTAGATTTCCTTCACTTCAAAGAGCAAACTCCGGGCAACACGATTGAAGAGAAGATCAAGAATCTTCCGCCAGTAGAGCTCACGTTGGCAGACGGCAGTATATATGAAGAGAAGGGAAAAGTAGAAACAGTAGAAGGTCAGTTCGATAAAACAACGGGCGCTATCAGTTTCCGCGCAACGTTTCCCAATGCAAAAGGATTTTTGCGTTCGGGCAACACCGGCCGCGTGCGTATACCTACTATCCACAAAGATGCCTTAGTGGTGCCGCAGGAAGCAACGTTTGAGCTACAAGACAAAGTACTCGTTTTTGTTGTAGCCGATAGTAATAAAGTGGTAAGCAGACC
The DNA here is from genome assembly GCF_036568665.1 of Ohtaekwangia sp. Taxonomy (GTDB): domain Bacteria; phylum Bacteroidota; class Bacteroidia; order Cytophagales; family Cyclobacteriaceae; genus Ohtaekwangia. Next base: position 8,382 of record NZ_DATCSD010000119.1, read on the forward strand.
GATCCAGGTGAACGGACAAACCAGCAACTATTACTTTGTGAAGAACGGACTGAATGCGGGCGACAAGATTGTATATACCGGTCTCAGCCGTTTGCGCGATGGTATTGTGATCAATCCACAACCGCTTTCGCTTGACAGCCTGCTGAAGATCAAGCCACTGTAATATCCACCAAACGAAACAGGTTGCTGTGTATACTATATATACCGGCAGCCTGCATGTAAAACTACTATGCCGCGCGGTAACACGCCCGGTCACTAAAACTTTGCCTTATGTTAAAAACATTTATAGAACGGCCCGTGCTGGCCACCGTTGTGTCGATCATCCTGGTGTTGCTCGGTATACTTTCGCTGATGAATCTGCCGGTAACCCAGTTTCCCGATATAGCTCCGCCTAGTATACAAGTGCAGGCGGTATATCCTGGTGCGAATGCAGAAGTAGTGGCGCGTTCCGTAGCCACGCCTATAGAAGAAGCCGTGAACGGTGTAGAGCACATGACCTATATGACCTCTACTTCCAACAACGATGGCTCGATGGTGCTCACAGTATATTTCAAGCTGGGCACAGATCCTGACCTTGCTGCCGTAAACGTGCAGAACCGCGTATCGAAAGCAACAAGCTTGTTACCAACCGAAGTTGTGCAGGCCGGTATATCTACGCAGAAACAGCAGAACAGTATGATCATGGTAACGAATCTGGTGAGTGATGAGAAGATGTACGATGAAACATTTCTGCAGAACTATGCCAAGATCAATATTATACCGGAGATACAGCGTGTGCCCGGTGTAGGGCAGGCCATGGTGTTCGGATCAAAAGATTACTCGATGCGGATCTGGTTAAAACCGGATCGACTGGTGTCGTATGGTTTGGCTGTACAAGATGTACTCGGTGCTATACGCGAACAAAACGTGGAGGCAGCTCCGGGTCGTTTCGGTGAGAACAGCGAAGAGTCGTTTGAGTATGTGATCAAGTATAAAGGAAAACTGAAAGAAGCATTGCAGTATGAGAATATCATTCTGAAAGCCAATGCCGATGGTTCTGTACTTCGCCTGAAAGATGTAGCACGCGTAGAACTGGGTTCTTATACCTATAATCAGAATACAACCGTAAATGGTAAACATGGTATAGGCGTGGCAATCTTCCAGACAGCCGGTTCAAACGCCAATGATATACAGACATCCATCAATGAACTGATGGAACGTGCGAAAGTAAATTTCCCGCAGGGTGTATCGTACTTTAATATATATAGTACAAAAGAATACCTGGATGAATCGATCGAGCAGGTAATCGAAACACTCATCGAAGCCTTTATACTGGTATTTATTGTAGTATTTATATTCTTGCAGGATTTCCGCTCAACGCTTATACCGGCTATAGCGGTTCCTGTTGCTATTATCGGTACATTCTTCTTTATGCAGTTGTTTGGCTTTACCATCAACCTGCTTACACTGTTCGCGCTGGTACTCGCTATCGGTATAGTGGTAGATGATGCGATCGTGGTAGTGGAAGCCGTACACGCCAAGATGCAAATGACGAAACTGGAAGCACGAACAGCAACATTGGAATCGATGACCGAAATATCCGGTGCTATCGTATCGATCACACTGGTAATGTCGGCTGTATTTATACCGGTAGGTTTTATGCAAGGTCCTGCCGGTGTATTTTACAGGCAGTTTGCATTTACACTTGCTATAGCCATCGTGATCTCCGCAGTAAATGCATTAACGCTTAGTCCTGCGTTATGTGCTATGTTTCTGAAATCAGAACATACACATGAAGATGGTGAAGCGGTACCTGCTTCGTGGAGCTCACGTTTCTTCCGTTCATTCAACGTAGGCTTCAGTGCCATGACGGAAAAATACCTGAACAGCGTAAACTTCCTTGTGAAGCATCGCTGGTTAACGTTGGGTGGGTTAGGCATTGTTACACTGGCAACGGTGTGGATGCTGCGGTCAACACCTACCGGCTTTATACCCAATGAAGATCAAAGCTTCTTTGTATACTCGATCACATTACCTCCTGGTTCATCACTGCAACGCACACGCGAAGTAGTAAACCGTGTAGAGCACATGATGAAAGAGCTGGAAGCTACCAATCATTATCTGAGCGTTTCCGGGTTGAACATTATTACGTCATCGATCAGCTCCAACTATGCAGTGGGCTTTGTAAAGATGAAACCACACGAAGAGCGGGGAGCAGTAAAAGATGTCAACGCCATTATGGGTATGGTGCAACAGAAACTCTCCACGATCAACGAAGCGAATATATTTACCTTCACCATGCCTACCGTGCCGGGCTTTAGTAACATGGCAGGCTTCGAATTGATTTTGCAGGACAGAACCGGTGGATCACTTCAAAAGCTGAGTGAAACATCGCAGGGATTGATCGGTGAGTTGATGAAGCGTCCGGAGATTGCCTATGCCTTCACTACATTCCACACCGGCAATCCGCAGTATATGTTGAATGTAGATGAGAAGAAAGCAAAGCAACTTGGCGTAACAGTAAGCGATGTGCTGCAAACTTTGCAGGTATACTACGGAAGTACATTTGCTTCTGACTTTAACCGCTTTGGTAAATTCTATCGCGTG
>NZ_DATCSD010000120.1:0-8361 GCF_036568665.1 Ohtaekwangia sp.
TCAACAGCAAATTTTCAAATACGAGAAGGAGAGTAAGTCCATGACGGCAAAGGAACGCCAGCTCAGTCAGGAACTTATTCGCAGCAAGCAAAAGCAATTTGCCGACTACCAGCAGGCGATGAATACGCAGGCGCAGCAGGAGGATGCCAAGATGACGCAGGAAGTGGTGACGCAAATCAATGCCTACCTGAAAAAATATGGCGAAGCCAAAGGCTATAAAATTATACTGGCTGCTACACAGTATGGAAATCTCGCTTACGCGGATGAAGGGCTTGATATAACCGATGAGTGTTGGAAGGGTTGAACAAAGAATATAGCGGCAAGTGATACGCGGTGTTAGCTTTATATCAGCATTTTTATACCTGTTCATAGCAGGTTGCACTTCCCGAAATCTTTCGGGTGAAGACCTTACGGCATTTGCAGCCGATGAATCTCATGGCTTGCATAAATCCGTTGCGGCAGCAAATAACGTTACAATAGACGTTACATATCGCCCTACTGATCTGTTGGTATATCAGGAAGTTGGAAAAAGTAAAACTACCCCTCAGCAGATTGACTCGCTTCGCAAGAAATATAGCCAATACCTGTACTTTATCCTGAGTCTTTCGGCGAATAACAAAGAAGCGCTTCATCAAACGGGCGGTGAACAATATGGCGATCTGGTACAGACGCTTTCATTTCGCATGAATAATTATGTAACACTGACCACATCAGTCAACGATTCGATACCGGTAGGTGATTTTATGTTGAATCGAACGTACGGTATGAGCAGAAGCACAGATTTACTTTTTGTCTTTAATAAAGAGAAAGCAAATGGCAAGGACTGGGTTCAGTTTAACCTGAATGAATTTGGATTAGGTATAGGCAATCAGCGACTTCGTTTTGAAATGGATGACCTTGAAGATATACCCAAAGTGACTTTTGAGAACTAACGCATTACTATAAAGAATTTCTACTCTAACCTGATATGATACGCAATCGAATTCTGCTGAAAAGCATTGCAGTGTTTCTTATTCTTGAAACCGTCTTCAACACCGTGGCACCGACTATTTCATGGGCACTGACTTCGGGGCCAATGGCCCCAGAAATCACTTCATTTGCTCCAATTGATTCTAGCCAGATGGTTAATAAACTTACCGGTGATCTCAATTATCAAATGCCTTTATTAGAAGTGAGTTCGCCTGAGGGGGCTTATCCTGTAAATCTATCTTACAAATCCGGGATTAAGCTTAACCAAGAATCATCCTTTTGTGGCTTGGGGTATTTAATAAATGTCGGATCAATCAACCGAATAGTCAATGGATTTGCAGATGACTATAATGGAGCAAGCTATTCTGTAAGAGATCAATGGGAGGGCGGAAATGCTTATAGCGAGGGAGCCGGACTAGATTTAGGTTCGTTTGGATTGTGGTTTGAAGGAAATTGGTCTACGCATTCCCCGGGCAAGGAGATTGATTTTAACGTAAAGGCTTTTGGCGTTGGCTTTGATAGTAAGACACAGGGTATCAGTTTCACTATGTCATATCAGGATGAAACTGACGAAAAAGGTAATACTTCGATAGGTATAGTATCGCCTTATCAAACGAACTTGTCCTACAATTATGGTGGTGGTTTAGGTACTGCAGAAAATAACGCAATGCAGGCCTTTAACAACAATACCAATCACGTTCAATCTAAAGTCGTAAGCAGTAAAAACTATTTTGTTTATAAATATGAGAAGCGTAGATATTGGATTGATGAAACTGATGATTCCAAGTTATATGGGCCACTGCAAGGACAGTATCTGCCAGCAACTATTTCAGACGATATAGCATTCGATAGATTTGTATCGGGTGAATTTGTATCTAATCCTGCTTTTGAATCGAATCCGCTTGTGATACGGGAGAACAATGAATTTCTAGCTGGGCCAAGTTTCCCATCATTCGATATATATAGTGTTACGGCGCAAGGCATTGGAGGCAATATGCAGCCGGTCATTTTAGACAACGCAACTACATTCGATCGAAAGAAACTTAATTTAAAATACAGAGGATTAACTTTTGATATTGGGTATGATAAGCCTACCCGCACCAGGCATAGGCCACAATTTCGTTTTAAGAACGACTTTTCTAATAGCTATAAAGTAAGTAACGTAACTGATTTTACGCTGACAAATACGGGAGCATCTATTGACCTCCAGACCAAATACCTAGGATATGATCAAAATATAGTTGACCCCACAGGATTCAATACTTCATCCCTTGAACTTGCTGGATCTAGTAAAATAAGGTATTTCGAGAACCAGGAAATATTGGACGGAACAGCGAAGAATCAAGGTTTCATAAAGTACGTTCGTGATAGAACATCGTCAACTTATGTGTCCTACGATAAGTCATATGCTATAACGAATCAAGTTGGAGGTTTCTCAGTAACTAGTCCGGAGGGTGTAACCTATCATTATGGCCTCCCTGTATACACCTATGAAAATGCACAGAAATTTCAAAAGTTTGATAAGGCTGGCAAGCTATCCACTAGAGTTGTAAAAAGCGAGCAACCTTATGCTTACACGTGGCTACTGACCTCAATCACCGGTGCAGATTTTATTGATAAAAATAATAATGGAATTGCTGATGAGGGTGACTGGGGTTACTGGATGAACTTTGCCTATGGCAAATCCGGAACTTATAAATATAGGATGCCTGCAGAAGATAATAGTTATATAGTATCTAGCGATGGCTCCCAATCCTTTTCGTATGGGAAAAGAGAAAATTATTATCTGGATGCCATATATTCCCGAACACAGACTTGCTTTTTCGTCAAAGACATTCGAGTAGATGCAAAAGGTGTGTTAGATGGCGAAACAGGTGGATTTGGCGTTACGACTTCAACGGTCTCAGCACCTTCACTTAAACTAAATGAGATCATATTAATCGATAACAAAAATTTCATTTCTCCCGGGAACACGATATTAGATCAGATAAACATTATTTCGAATGAATACTCCACTGACAAGGCTTATGGTGATTGTTCCATTTTCAACGCGGGTATAATTACCAAAGCAGACGCCGATCTTTTCTTTCCAGCTGTTAATGATTATATACTACGAAAGATTGTATTTGACTATGATTATAGTCTCTGTCCAGGCACAACGAATAGCTTTGATATAGATTATAACTCAATGACTACAAGTAATGTCTTACAAGGGAAACTCACTTTGAAGAGAGTAGCTTTTCTCGGTAAACAAGGAGCTTCATTATTACCCGCCTATAATTTTGACTATGAAGGTGAGCGGGCATTTGTGGGCGGGGATATTTTAAATTCCACTGGGAAGGATGCGTCAATTCGCATTTCTGATACCGATCTACTGGACAAAGGAGATATTATTCAATTTACGGCCAATGGTGGACAACATTATGGATTGATAACCGGTATTGATGGAGAAAGTAAAACTATTTCGGTGCGATTGCTTTATGGCCCAGACTTGCCAGCAGGATACCACCAGAACAGTATAACGGTAAGCACTACAAGCAATCCTCCTTATAACAGTGATTTATATGATTGGTGGGGGTATTATAAACCTGACTACTTTAAAGACCCTAGCACTGTAAGTGAAAACGACCTATATAGAATGACAAGTGAGTTGTCTTCTAAGGCAGTCGATTCATGGTCGCTTAGATCTATTACCACGTCGTTGGGAGAAATTTTGTCATTCGACTATTCATCGAAAGATTATGACGATGTAGGTGTAGGAAGCAAAGTTATCTTGAATATTTCAAATAATACTGGCGCTTTCTTCGATAACAACCTTACCACTGAATATAAACTCCAAGAACATGACAATAACTATAATGGCGGCCATATCAAATATTTGAATTTGTATTTAGTAGAGCGTGATTTATTAAGTGCCGTTAAAGATCAGTTATCTGTAGGTAGTTTTATAGACATACTATCTTATACTGAGCAGATTTCATCTACTGGAAATCAGTTGAATACCGTTACAATTGGGCAGGGAACATTCACTGTGCCCTTAAAGGGAAAAGTTAAGATTGAGTCGATTGGTAGTGACTATATTAAGATTAGTGATCCCAACCATGTTCTGTTAGACTATCAGGATGCTAATGGCCAAGCTAAATTCCATAGACATTTCCTGTCGTTTCTTATTCTCCCAGACATAAAAGCGTACGGCGATGGGATAAAAATCAATTCTATTACTCTAAAAACCAATACTGGCGTTGAGCGAGAATCAACTTACACTTTCAATAAAGGCATAACTGTATCAGAGCCTTCAAAATATAGCAATCTATGCACGGATGTATATGCTTACACATGGGATATGATGCCTCATGACTATAATATGGCCATGTACGAAAGAGAGTACCAGCGATTATTTTCTCCTCTTAGAAACGTGTCGGGTGAAATCCCAGCTCCTGGTGTGGTTTACGGATCATGCACAACAAATAATTATGTAGGGGGAACAAAACTAGATCAATATACGACTTATGAATTTAAAACATTTGATCCTACCTTAATCCAGGGTTCCGAAACTGACGAAGAATATTATTATTCGAGTATAAAAGTAACCGGTGGATCACATGAATCACGAACGCTACGAATAAAGGATTTTACAAGCCAGATCGGAAATATACTGAGTGTTAAGACCTACGACTCGAAATCAAATGGACTGATTAATCAAGTAAGTTATGATTATATAAGTGAGTATGAGCAATATCGGAATCAAGGTGTTTTAGATCAGGTGTTCAATGAACATCGAATAATCCATCCCCATTCGAGTGGTGTAGATATACATTTAGGAACTGTGAGCATTATCTCCAGTTATCCATCGGTTTTGAAGTCTATTACTTCCTATGATGCAAAACGTTTAATTACAAATAAAACGATTCAAACTGGCTTTGACTTCTTTTCAGGTACGCCGATTGTTACTCAAACAAACGATGAACACGGTAATCAATATATTACCGAAAGAACGCAGGCCTATGGTAAGTATCCGAAGATGGGGCTTGCTTTAAACGGAGGCAGGAACATGCTTACCCAAGAAGCCGCCGCTTATACGTATAAAATTGATCCTTCCCAGAACAATAAAAAGCTTGGCCTTGTGTCAGCCTCAGTTCAAACCTGGAGTGATCAAATCCTCGCACTTGAGCAAGGAAAGCAAAAGTCAGAAGCATCAGCTCAAACGGGTATATGGCGTAAAGCTGATAACTTTGTATTTATAGGTTCAGAAAGCATACCAACTCCCATTGATGGATTGTATCCTGCAGCAAATGTTACCCCGTTTACTTCTTGGAATGTCAATGATCAAATTTCTGACGGATGGCAGAAAATCGGAGGGACTACGCTCTATGATGTTAACTCTCACTCACTTGAAGCACGAGATGTTAATGGCAATTTTGCTGCTACGCGGATGTCTCCTGATCAAACACGCGTTATAGCAACTGCACTGAATGCACGTTACAGCGAATTTGCTTACTCAGGCGCTGAAGACAGGGTTGCCAATGGCGTCTATGGAAGTGATGTATATCAGAATGGAACACCTGCAACGATAATGGCCCACACAGGAAGTATATCACTGCTGGCAGCAGCCAATACACGAGGTTTTACCTACCACATGGAAACTCCCCGGCAAAATAAGTATCGTGTTAGCGTATGGTCATCACAGCCTGCGGCATCAATCAAGTATAAACTTGATTCAAACACAGAATCAATTGCGTCGGTCAACAACATAGGAAAAGCGGGTAACTGGTATTTGCTGGAAGCCGATGTAGCAGTAACAGCAACAAACGCTTCAAAGCTGGAGTTGTGGTGCGAGGCCGGTGCGAACACTACATACTTTGACGACTTCCGCGTGAGACCGATTGATGGTGCCATGACCAGCTATGTGTATAACCCATGGGGCGAAGTATCGCATATACTCGATAACAATAACCTTTACACAGAGTATCGGTATGATGCTATGGGACGCCTCACCTCTACGTACAAAGAGAGCTTTAAGGCAGCGTACGGTAATCAGGGTATAGTTAAAACAGGTATTGTAGAGTATAACTACGGAGCAAATAATCCATATATACTAACGATCAATACATCAAGCACAGGCACCCGAGGGTATATATATCCTTCCGGAAATGTATCCATTGCACAGGGCAAGGACCTTCGCTTTGAGCTGCGCGATAAATGTCAGAGTAATACATTGGCTGCCGTGTGGATTGATGGTAAAAAGATCGATGTCTATAAATCTTCTGTAACGCTTGCCGATGGAACGACCGTATCCATCCAGAGTGCAGGCAAAGTCATAACATTTAAGAATGTTCAGACAGCACATACATTGAAAGCAGATTTTGCTTCAAACTCAGTCGCAGGTGTAGTGGTTTGTAATGGATATACTGATGGTAATGGCAATACCTGTTTCGATGGCGGGTATCGATATGCGTATTATGATCTGTGCGGCAACCAGGGCAGTTGGATGACAGCGAACAAGAAATCGGAGATACCGTATGACCTCCGGTCGCTGGCTGTTGACAACTGTTGTCAATATAACAATGGCCTGGTATCAGGCTGTAATTGTAAACCAGGAAGCACAGGTATAGAGTAAGGATATTATAACGCACACAGATTTAAAGAACTATTATGAAGCGTTTCTATATAGCATTATATTTTATTGGACTCATTGTAAACAACAACCTTAGTTTTGGCCAAACGTCCCCTTGTAGTATTTCGCATTCAGGCGGAAACTGCCTGGGGCAGCCCATTACATTTTATAAAAACTGTCCGGATAATTATGACAATCACAGTTGGGTGATCGATGGTACGCCCATTGGAAGCGGACCGAGTAAAACGTATACATTTAATACAACCGGTAGCCACACCGTCAAGTTGGGCTCCTGGTGTAGTACATGTCAAAATACCAAACCGGTATATACGCAAACGACTATATTTATCGAGGCCGTCCCCAGACCGTCTATTACGGCCAGTACAACTCAGTTATGTGAATCAGGAAGTGTGACGCTTTCGGTAGATCCGAGCTACACCAATTCCGGATATGATTTTCTGTGGCGTTCAGTTCCGACTGGCTTCACTGGTTCAGGTACTTCCGTTACGTTTAATAACGTGTCTGTTACGACGACATTCTACCTGACTATTGCAGGAGAAGCCTGTACAAATGAAAATCAGATAACAGTCAATGTTTCTAAAACGAGCCTTCAGCCAGCGTTGGGCACAGCTTCATTTTATCACAGGCAAACATTAACGACAGGCAGCGGTGTACTGGCAGGTCATTATTGGGAACAAAGCAGTACAGGCAAGGATGTAAATAATCCCGTAAACGGCAATTATATAGTATACGAATCCGGCGATTACTACACCCGCTATTATTCTGCCGCTACAAATTGCTGGGCAAACCCGCTTGGGCCTGTGCATGTTAACATTAACTATGCACCACCGCTGGCGAATGCCGGACAAATATTAAAGCCGGGTTACAATGAGGTATATTTCGCAAACGATGAAAAAGACTATATCTTTTCGTATGCGGATTACTATTGGGTAAATAACGCCAGCGATAATCCATCGATCATCCGCCCTTATTGTGTAAATGGTATTGTTACCGGCAGCAAGCTTTATAAGAACGGAACGTATTACCTGAAAGGCCGCGACCGCGGTACCGGCATCTGGGGGCCTACGCAAACTATATCAGCCACACTGCGTGGCGATGAAAGCCTAAACTGGATACATACACGGGCTTACGATGGTACTACAGAAGCGATCAATAGTCAATCAACTGATAAAGTAGTAAGTGAATCCAAAGCATACTTTGGCGATGATGGCAGGAATCTGCAAAGCCAGACTAAAAGCCTTTCTACAGGCAAAGTTATGACAAGTCAGGTACTGCGTGACCAATATGACCGCGTTGTAGGAAATACTTTACCAGCACCGATTACATCAACCGATTTTTCTTATAACAGTGCATTTGTATTAGCTCCCTCGGGCGATGTTTATGATCACAAAGACTTCGATGATGCGTCTATAGAATCAGGCAATACATTGTATACCCCCTTAGAGGTAAGCGATGCAGAAGAAGGAACAGTGGGCTGGTATTACAGTGACAATAACACACTCGAAAGCAATGTTCCCAAGACCAAATACCCCTATAGTCGTGTTGATTTCTATAATGACGGAACCGGCGAAGCAAGACGCTCATCAGGTGTGGGTGAAGTCCTGCGGTTCGGAACCGGCCATGAGTCATTGAGTGGAACATTCCCGGTATACCAGGAGCTTCAGGATTACCTGAGCAAGCGGACTATTGTACTGCCCGGTATAACACAGGACGGTGTTTTATTCAATGAAGGTGTACAGACAGTAGCGCGTGATCAG
>NZ_DATCSD010000121.1:0-18017 GCF_036568665.1 Ohtaekwangia sp.
TTAGCACCCTTTGTAATAAGTGAAACTGTAAGACCTTCCCAGGGCTTATCGCGCCCGCCTGAAATTGTTGAAAAAGGTTTTAGAGCTGTTGCGTATCGCATTAAAGTACTGGAGAAGACCGGACGGTTTGAAAAGAACGACCGGTAAACTACAGTACCCGTTAAACTATATAGGCAGCTTTCCCGGTATATACCTGCGAGGCTTTTAGGCTTCTGATTTTTTGAATCAGCCGTTTGTAGTGGTCCTGCTGTCTTTAAATTTTTTCAGCGATGCTTTTACTTCTTCCAGGCTGACACTTGGAAAAGAGAGAAAACACTCCGTGGCTGGACGAACCGACCGATCCATATGCAGATATATAAGTTCATCGGCTATTCCCTGCAGAAGCCTGGCAGCTTTGGTTGATATAAAAGGCACTGCCGCAATGAGCTTGCGCGGCTTTTGTTTCAGTATATTGTTCAGGCATGCTGCCAGCGTATCGCCAGACTGTACCCAGTCATCTACTACAATCACAGTTTTATTTTGAAACGATGCCGGCTGGCCGTCACCGTAAAAATATTTACTCTCCAGTGCCAACGCATACCGGATCATATTTACCTGGTGGCATATATAGTCTTGCGGTATATCCTGATATTCCTGATGAGTGATCACGTCATTCCCGCATACAGAACCTAAACTCCTGGTGTTATCAGCAGGGTGTTTAATCTTTCTGCAGGGAATCACTTCCAGGGGTAAATCCAGTTCTTCCGCCACAGCAGCAGCCACCAGCACACCACCACGGGTAACTCCGGTTATTACGGTATACGCATCTGCATAGTCGCGCAGTTTCCGGCTAAGCAGTTTACCTGCGCGGGCACGGTCCTGTATCGTTTCGGTTGAATGCATATTATTATTTTCTTCGAAGGTCGCTTTTCTGTTTCTGCAAGAGCATGATCATTGTCATATACTATACTGCTATTGATCATACACCAGGGCCACAGGCGAAAGTATCTTCACACATTGCTTATGGAGATCAAGTCAGAAATTAAATTCCTTCGCGGCCCGCAATCACGCTGGGAAGAATTCAGATTTACCGTGAAGGTATTGCTGGAATTTGTGAAAGGATTCAGGGCGCTGCATTTTGTCGGCCCCTGCGTTACATTCTTTGGATCAGCACGCTTTCATGAAGACCATGAGTATTATATCCTGACGCGTAATGCTGCAGCGGCTATAGCCCGGCTCGGCTTTACTATTATGACGGGTGGCGGTGGCGGATTGATGGAAGCTGCAAATCGCGGAGCACGCGAAGCAGGAGGCCGCTCGGTAGGATGCAATATAGTTTTACCCATGGAACAGAAGCCAAACCGATACCTCGATAAGTGGGTAAATATCCGATACTTCTTTGTGCGGAAAACGCTTCTTATAAAATACTCCTTCGCGTTCATTGTTGTGCCGGGAGGTTTCGGAACGCTCGATGAATTTTTCGAAGCACTCACATTAACACAAACCAGAAAGATCCAGCAGTTTCCCATTATCATATTCGATAAAGTCTTTCATCGCGAATTGCTGGAGCATATTGAGTGGATGAAACGCAAACAGACTATATCTCCGGAAGACCTTGATCTGATACTGGTAACAAATTCTATTGACGAGGCTGTTCAGTTTATTAAAGAGAGGAGTATTGCAAAGTATGGCTTGGTAACGGGTAAGAAACCATCTCCGCTACGTTGGCTCTTCGAAAAAGAGTAGTGATTTACAACATCTGAAATAAACCCTGTATGAATACCGAAAGAAGATATATACTGCTAACGATCTTCCTGATCGTTTTACTTATTTCCCTGGCTATAAAAGTCTGGGATTGGTGGTAAGTGAACGCTGCAATTATACTCGCGGTGAAAGCTGGTCGAATGTTATCTGAAATTCACTTCCCTGGCCGCGCGCACTTTTCACCAATACCGAACCCTGCAACATATTCAGGTATAGCTTCATGATGTGAAGCCCGAGACCCGTGCCCTGAATGTTGGCAGCATTCGATGCGCGAAAGAAACGTTCAAACAAATATACTTGGTCTTCTGCGGGTATACCTATACCGGCATCTTTTACCGACAGGTATATATGATTGTGTACGCTGGTAGTGATACACACATCCGTATGCTCCGGAGAATACTTCGTGGCATTTCCCACCAGGGTACGTACAATGATTTCAAGTATAAGAGCATCGAAGTATATATGCGACTCCCCGCTATGCTGGTATAAAATTCTTTGTCCGGGTTTTAAGAAGTCGCTGAGCTTTACACAGATCATTTCCATGAACTGTTTTATATCCATGTGTTCGGCATTCAATTTTACTTTGCCTTCTTCAATGCGGGTAATCGAGAGAAACTCGTCCAGCATGGATGTTAACGTGTTCACGGAATTCAGTATGCGGGAAATATGCTTTGATATTTTTTCCTTGTGTTCTCCGCTGATATAGTTCTCCAATAAGTAGGCGGATGATTGAATGGTCGTGAGCGGTGTTCTGAATTCGTGCGATGCCAGCGTTACAAAATCCGATTTCAGCTTGTTAAGCTCTCCCGTGGAGTTTCCTCCAGTGCTCTTCCGTTCTTTCTTTAAGGTTCTCATATAGCTATGTAATCACCCCTGCTGTTATCGGTGCGATATACTTACCTTCAAAAGTAACGCGCGGCTTCGTGGGCTATCGTGATAGTCATCACAGATTCGGGAGACTATAATCGCCCGGTATATTTAACGAAGCAACTTCTCCAGCTTGGGCTTATTGATAATTTTGAGTCCATCGCCAGAGATCTCGATCAGGCCTTCATCTTTAAAATCAGCCAATGTACGATTCAGTGATTCTGTAGCAGTGCCCACAATGTTGGATATATCTTTACGGGCAATGGTGATGAGAGGATGTTTATCATCCTGGAAACGTTCGTGTATCTTGAGCAAGGCACTGGCCACACGCTGGCGAACGGATTGGTAGGCTATATCCAGCAACCTGTTTTCCATTTCTTCCAGATTGTTGGAAAGCATTTTGATAAACTTTCGCGCTACATCTTTACTCGAATATACCAGCGACAGAAAGTCTGCCTTCGGTATAACCGATATGCGAACATCTTCTAATATTTCGGCATTTTCGTTATAGGGCTTGTCTTCCAGCAAAGGTACATATCCCAGAAACTCACCTTCCTTGTGTATACCCGTAATCAACTCTTTGCCATCATAATTGATCTTATAGGTTTTTACTTGTCCTTTCTCTATAAAGTATAAATCATTGGGCATTTGTCCTTCCATAAAGAGGAGATCTTTTTTCCGCAGGTTCTTCACCGGGCGATTCTCCGATAGCTTCTGAAAGTCTTTAATCTCACGGGCTTTGTTGAAAAAAGTACTTACGTCACCGGGAGTGTTGCTATAGTTCAATTTGAGCCACTCATTTTTCTTCAGGCGCATTTCAATCACCTTCAGGAGATCAATACTGTCAAAAGGCTTCGTGATATAATCGTCTGCACCAAGATTCATCCCCGAGCGAAAATCAGTTTTGTCTGCCTTGGCCGTAAGAAAGATGAAGGGAATGTTATGGGTATCCGGATCATTGTTCAGTATATGAATAACGCCATAACCATCCAGTTCGGGCATCATAATATCGCAGAGAATAAGATCAGGGTGAATTTTCTGAGCGAGCTCAACACCGGCTTTTCCATTGCAGGCATGCGTAACGTTATAATGTGCCAACTGCAGAATGCTGGAAATGTTATCGGCCATTTCGGGGTTATCTTCAATCAGTAAAATAGTATAGCTCATCGCGGGTGGGTTAAAATTATACATGGAGCACGCAGCATTGACGATGCAACGCAGAACTAAAGTATTACGGTATATGATTTTTGTGAATGACCCTGATCAAAGCGAAGTATGACTTATATCAGATTGCCAGGGTTTGTATGCGGGAATACAAAACTGACAAGAATCATCTTTCTGCCAAGCACACGTCATGCAGGTATAGAGATTACGGGTATACATTTCATAAAAAAATTACCAGAGATATGAAACGAATATTAGTACCCTGTGATTTTTCGAAACTTTCGATGGAGGCTTTCAGAATGGCGAACGACCTTGCCTCTATCACAAACGGAGAAATTGTTGTACTGTATGCTATATACATTCCGACACTGTATGATCCTGCACTGATGGGCGAGACCATGGCTTACAATGCTCAACTGATTACCGACCTGGAAGACGAAAGCAAAAAGAATTTTGCAAAAATGAAAAAGGAATACGGCAATGATTCGGTAAAGGCCTCGCTGGAAATTCTGACAGGAGGTGTTATAGAATCCATTCACAGTATTATTGAATCCAGGAAGATAGATCTCGTTATGATGGGTACTTCGGGCGCCTCCGGCCTGGAAGAATTTTTTATAGGATCAAACACCGAAAAGGTTGTGCGCAACGCATCGGTTCCGGTACTGGCCATTCGTGCATTCCGTTCCGTAGAAACTATCCGGAATATACTCCTGCCATCCACATTGCAGCTGGATCAGACTGCGTTCATGAAAAAGCTTAAAGAGCTTCAATCATTCTTTCATGCAACCCTGCATGTGCTCCTGGTTAACACACCAATACACTTTATGCGCGATGCGGAAGCGAAAGAAGCTTTCCATGAATTTGCCAGACAATATGATCTGACCAACTGCGTATTCCATTTCAAAAATTACCGGTCAGAAGAAGAAGGCATTCTGGATTTTATGCAATCCGGAAAAGCAGACCTTGTAGCCATGGGTACCCATGCACGGAAAGGCCTGGCACATTTATTCAATGGCAGTATCACAGAAGATGTTGTCAATCACATTCAGTCTTCTTTGGTATGGACATATACACTTTGATGTATCGAGGTATACCTATAAATCGCTCTTTATAGTGAGCAAAACAAAATGCCGACCATGATCAGTCGGCATTTGCTTTATAGAAGGATGTAGCGCATCAGTGCGAAGTATACTTCACTTTTTTACCTGGTCCTTCGTAGATATTGTAGTCGATTTTTTTCTGCATCAGTATTAAAAAAGCTGTTGACAGTATAAGCGTTGCCGGAAATGCGGAGCCGAACCCCAGAGGTGCAATGGCCAGCAAAAACAAGATGGCACACACCATCGCAATCTTCATAAGTCTGCCTTTATATAGCAGGAACGCCCCGATCAATAGCTGGCACCCGGCTATACCATATATATAAAGTTGTGTATGCCGGCTGAACGGACCGAGAATGATAGTGCGATAAAAATCACTCACCGTAAGTTCTCCAAATACCAGGTAAAGCGAAGGGTTCTCCATCGCGGTAAAAGCATTGAAGGCTGCAGCACCAATAAATATACCACTCAAAAGTACACGACCCGCATTAGGCCAAAGCATAACCGTAATAGTTGTGAGAATCGCGATAATGTTGGTAACTATATATTGTACGGAAGTGTAATCGGTTTCCATAAAGTTGTTGTTTAGATGTTGTACGCACGGGATAAAAATTATGCGGCATTGTTACTATGCACATCTTTCCATCGTTCAAGCTGTCGCTTCAACGCATCTGCTGTTTGCAGGATGGCATCTTCGAAGGAGCTGCTCTGCTTTGAAGCAAACAGATCGTTGCCGGGAACAACCAGTTTTACGTCGCATATTTTGTTTTCCTTTTTATCAGAAGCATCAAGCTTCAGGCATACACGCCCTTCATGGATACGCTCGTTAAAGACCTGGAGTTTCTCAATGTGCTCCTTTACAAAATCTATCAGTGCTTTTTGTGCTTTGAAATCCGGAGTCTGAATAATCACTTTCATAAAATAATGTTTATGGGTTATATAGCTTGCAACTGGCAGGCTGTTTTCTATATCAAAGCTACCTATACAGACGTCATCCAATCATGATAAATGTCTGTATCAAAAATGATCTTAATCGCATAGTACTCCCATCCTTGTTCGGGTGAGTATTATCCTGGTATTGCATGACGTTCATCATTCTATACACCTGCGTGGCAGTCTATCTTGCATCAGAAATCAAACACTGTAAAGTCATGGTAAAACTGAAAGTAAAAGGTGACTGGAATGTCATCAAAGGCAAACTCAAACAACGCTACGGAAACCTGACCGATGACGATCTTCTTTTTATAAAGGGAAAGGAAGAAGAATTGATCGGAAGAATACAGCAAAAGATCGGTAAGACCAAGCAAGAGATACGCGACTTGTTGTCGCGCATATAAACACCATAGCTATGACTTCCAGGAGAGTAAAGATATACCACCGCCAGTCACCGATAATGCCCGGTTTACATAGCGAGACCAGGCAACAGGTGGGCGCAGCGGTAATCACTGCCATCATTGTTGCAGCGGTAATCACGGCACTGGTGATTGGTGGCGCAGTATGGATAGAGCTTCTTACAAGTAATTGATAATGTTATGCGATCCTTTCTCATGGTTGCACTACTTTCCGGGTTCCTTTTAGTGCATGCTGCCGGGTATGCCCAGGAGAATATAGATGCATTAAAACATATACATCATTTCTCACTGGGGGTTTCCGGAGGGGAGTTCGCAGACAATTCGTGGGCAGGAGTGGAGATCAGTTCTCCGGGTATATTTCATAACCGGGTCTGCTTTCGGTTAAAAGGTAATATGCACTGGCTGGAGCAATATAAAGCACGGTATAATCACTGGGCCAGGTTTTCTACGCTGGCTGCTTCTGTAGTAGTTTATACCAATATCAATGAACGCGCTCGGTGGTTCTTTGACGTTGGTCCTTTTTTCATTGTGCCACAGGATAAGATATCAGATCGAAAATATACTTGTGGTATAAGTGGCACCGGTGGTGTAGAAGTATTTGTGCTGCACTCCGAGCAAGGAAATCTCAGTTATCATTTTGGTATAGGGGCTGGCTATGCAAAAGGCTATGCCGATAAACTGGAAGACAAACCTTGCTATAGCAATGGTCTTATATTTTCGAATGGTTTTCGATTTTACTTTTAAGGCTCATCTTGTCGCCTTCATATTCAGCTTATATCGTATATGGAACAACTATTCCTATATATCATTCCGCGAAGCGAGCCTAAAGGCTGCTGTAAAATAACCGAAGCGTATCTTAATGCGGGCGATGCTTTTTGGTGACTTTACGCTTGTTGATCTCACTTTGAACAGAGGTGGGTATCTCGCGGCAACCACATACTTCAGCATGTTCTATATGCCAGGCAATGCGCTGATCCAGCGTAGCGTTTACCGGCATCTTGTGCCTGGCGTGCCATTCTCTATTAATCGGCATATATATTACTTTGTGTTTTCAGTTCCGAGAATCATCGAAAGTGTTTTCCATTTAGGATTGCGATCGGCAATAAGCTTGGCTATGCCTGCAAAAGGTACAAAGAGTATCATGCCTGCCATGCCCCAAACAATGCCACCGGTAAATATAGCGAGGAGCATAACCAGCGTATTTACATTTAACCGGCTGCTTACGGCCACCGGAAAAATCACATTTGCTTCCAGGTATTGTACAAATGTAAATATAGCAATGATACCCACCGGATACCAGATCGAATCGTAGGTGATCCACGCCATGGTGATGGGCAGGAGTGATCCTACCATAATGCCGATATAAGGAACAAAAGTGAGGACAGAGGCAATGAATCCAAAAAGTATAGCATGCGGCACGCCCAGCAGCAGCAGTCCGATGCTATTCAAAGTACCAACCACTATATATACCATTGCCATACCTTTAATGAAATTATAGTATGTTTGAATGGTAAGCGTCAGCATCTCGCGTACGCTTTTACTTTTTTCACCGGGGAATATACGGATGAGAATGTTTACCCAATACTTGCGATAATAAAGAATCAATACTGTATATACCGGAACCAGAAAAAGCATTACAACAGAAAATGCAGATGCCGAAACAGTGTTCCTGATAATTGATAGTATATTACCGCCCGACTGATCCGAAATTTTCGCAATAAAATTATGCTGCTGGTCCTCACTTATACCGAACACATCTACCAGCATCTGGCTTAGATCGGTAACAGATTGCATGAGTTTACTTTGAATAGCAGGCCACTCGTGGAGAAACCGCATGAATTGCGACACCAGCAGAACAACCACCAGCAGCCCCAGTAATAGCAGAAGTACAATAGACACTACTATAGCGCCTATACGGCTAAGTCCTTTCTGCTCCAGCCAGGCACATACCGGGTATAGCACAAAGCTTATTAACAGCGCAAAACTTATTGGTATAAAAATCGTTCTTCCGAAATACAGGATCGCTGCTCCGTATACAATATACTGAAGTGTTTTCAACGGACTTGCAGCCGTGGCCGGAAGATGTTTTCGTATTGGTATGCTATAGCGCATCGGGTGGTAATAGTAATAAGTACAGGGAGTGATCTATATGGTTTCCAGTTTTTTCTGTGTGGATTCTGCCAGCGCTATATTTTGTATGCCGCGAATCAGCGCATCCGGATTGAACGAAATAGAGTCAATGCCACAAGACACCAGGAACCGGGCAAAGTCGGGATAATCGCTGGGAGCCTGCCCGCACAATCCAACCTTTACACCTTTTTGATGCGCTACTGTTATCAGTCTTTTGATAAGCAGCTTAACGGCTTCGTCATTTTCATCAAACAAATGATTGACTATAGCAGAATCTCTGTCCAATCCGAGTGTAAGTTGAGTCAGGTCGTTTGAGCCGATCGAAAAGCCATCAAAGAGTTGAGCAAATTTTTCGGCCAGTAAAATGTTGCTGGGAATTTCGGCCATCATATATACTTCCAGGTTATTCTCATTTCGCACCAGTCCTGATTTTTTCATTTCGGCCAGCACCTTCGTGGCTTCATCTACCGTGCGGCAGAAGGGGATCATTACTTTTACATTTTCAAGTAACATCTCTTCGCGCACTTTCTGTATAGCCTGGCATTCGAGGGCAAAGCCTTCACGATAGCGGCTGTTGTAATACCGACTCGCTCCGCGAAAGCCCAGCATGGGGTTTTCTTCTTCCGGCTCAAATGTATTGCCGCCCAGTAATTTCGCATACTCATTCGTTTTGAAATCGCTCATGCGAACAATAACATCACGAGGATAAAATGCAGCTGCAACGAGACCTATAGATTCAGCAAGTTTGTCAACGAAAAACTGTTCTTTATCAACATAATGTCTTGTCAGCGCAGCGATCTGTCTTTTCTCAGCGCTGTCTGGCAATTCATAATATTTCACCAACGCCATCGGGTGTACCTGCAGGGTGTTGCTGATCATAAACTCCATGCGGAGTAATCCTACACCCTGGTTGGGATAGGTTGCATATAACAATGCCTTCAGCGGATCGGCCAGTATAAGCATCGGGTTCGTGCGCGTATGCTCCATTGCGTTCAATGCAATTTCTTTTTCTTCCCACTGTAACTTGCCATGAAAGACTTGTCCTTCGTCTCCGCTGGCACACGACACTGTGATCACTTGTCCGTCAACCAGTTTTTGGGTTGCTGCTATCGTACCGACTACTGCCGGTATACCAAGTTCACGCGCTATAATAGAAGCATGACTCGTACGTCCGCCTTTATTGGTAACAATGCATACCGCCTTGCGAAGCAAAGCATTCCAGTCCGGGTTGGTAATATCAGCAACAATGATATCGCCTGTCTGTACTTTCGAAGCATCCGCCAGCGAACGCACAATGCTCACTTTACCACTCACAATGGCACGCCCTATAGCTTTGCCCGTTAGCAGGGGAGTATCTTTTGATGCCAGGGTATATTCTTTTAAGGTAACGTTCTTATGATGCCCATGAATGGTTTCCGGTCGTGCTTGCACTATATATAGCTTGCCGCTCACACCATCGCGAGCCCACTCAATGTCCATCGGCATATTATAGTGTTTCTCTATTTCAAGTGACCATTCTCCCAGCGTAATAATTTCATCATCCGATAATATATACTGATCGCGCAAAGCAGCAGGTGTTTCCTGCCATGCAGTATTCTGGTCGTTAACCTTCGCGTAAACCAGCATCTGTTCTTTACTGCCCAACGCGCGGTATACAATAGGAGAGTGCTGTTTGCTGAGTGCTGGTTTAAATATATAGAACTCATCTGTGTTAACGGCACCTTGCACTACACTTTCACCCAACCCCCAGGCACCCGTCAGGTATATAAGATTGTTATTACCGGTTTCAGGTTCAATAGTAAAAATAACGCCAGCACTTCCTTTGTCAGATCTCACCATTAACTGAACACCTACCGATTGACGTACCTGCATATCGGCAAAGCCATGATCAATTCTATATTTGATAGCGCGGTCATTATATAGCGAGGCATAGCATTTCCGCACAGCATCCAGCACGTTGTCGGCTCCGGTTACATTCAGATAGGATTCATGCTGCCCGGCAAAACTTGCATCTGGCGAATCCTCTGCCGTAGCACTGCTGCGTACCGCTACGGAATGGATCAATCCATGCGTCATCAATTCGCCATGTGCTTCGCGTATAGCATTCTCAACCTCTTGCGGAAATATACCCTGAAGGATCAGATGCCTGCATTGAGCACCCGTATCAGCCAGGTTATGCAACGACTGCCGGTCAAGAAGGGCCAGTATACGTTGTATCTCCGGCAACAGGTTATTGAAAGAAAGAAATTGGTTGAATGCTTCTGTAGTAACAGCAAAGCCATCCGGTATAGCTATACCAATAGGAGAAAGCGTGCGGATCATTTCCCCGAGCGATGCATTCTTGCCTCCAACTTTAGGAAGGTCTTGCAGTGATAGCTGATCGAAAGGTATAATGAATGTGTTCATAGTTTTTCGTTATAAAGAAGGTAAACAAACCTACCACCACAATCCGTATCCACCGATGATGCACATCACAGCATCGGCTGATTAAAGTCAGTGATTCTACAAGCGGATGATAAAAATCACGTTGCGCTAAAGACTATAATCATGTTTTTACTATAACAGGTATAGTTTCTTTACAAGAAAAAACTTTATGATCTCCGTAACATCTGTAACCGACAAATATATACTGCAACCAACCTTATTAGCCAAGCACAAGAAAACGCTGGAGTGGCTCTCTGTTGCCTTGCTGTGGAAAAGAGAATTGACGTTCTTCCAAAAACTGCTGGATATGTATGCGCCCCGGTTTTCCAGCGTAGAAGATAAAATGATGATCGATCGTTTTCAAAGTATATTTATATACTATAACGGAGAGCTGATCGATACCCTCGCACACCGGTTACGTAACCATGAAAAAATATTGGCTGAAGCACTACAGGAGCGAGACGAAACGAAGACGACTTATTTTAAAGAACACGACCAGCTTATGAGTGAGCTTGAATCGGTACGCGAACAGTTTATTCAATACAAAGAAGAATTTTTTGGTTTTATTGAACGGGTACTATAACCTTCACCTATATGGCAAAGACAGCATCAAAAAAGCCGGCAAAGAAAAGAGGCCCGAGCGATTGGCATCACAAAAACAAAAGTGAGAAATACGAACAGCAGTATAAGCGAAAAACAAAACCTTACGGGTGGGGCAATGGCCCGGGTAAATAATTTTATTCGGGCGATCCTGGTATATAATCAGTGTCATTAACGGGTTTGTCCTTTGTAACACGCAGATCCATTTCCGTAGAGTATATTTTATCCGACAGTTTGTGTGTTAAATGGTCGAGCCTGTCCGTGGCAACTTTAAGATAATCCAGGGGCTGCTTTAGTTTGTCGGGCATATCCGGAAATGTATGGATGAGATTTGTTAACCCCATAATGCTGCACACCGGGCCGCGCACATCGTGCGCCACAATGTGCGCAATTTCTTCCAGCACATGTATATACCCATCTTTTTGCTGCTCTGCCTTTTTACGATCGGTGATCAATGTTCGCAATGACAAGTAGCTGGTAATGGTTCGCTCTTCATTAAATATAGGAATGATCACCGTATCCACCCAGTATAACGTTCCGTCCTTGGCTCGATTCATTATTTCACCGTTCCATCTTTTGCCCGAAGCGATCGTCTTCCATAGCACCGAGAAGAAATCTTTTGGATGATGGCCTGATCGTACAATTCTGTGATTCTGCCCTATAAGTTCCCGCTCGCTATATTTGGATATTCGCTGAAAGTTTTCGTTGGCGTAAATGATAACTCCTTGTGTATCGGTTAT
Organism: Ohtaekwangia sp.; assembly: GCF_036568665.1. Classification (GTDB taxonomy): domain Bacteria; phylum Bacteroidota; class Bacteroidia; order Cytophagales; family Cyclobacteriaceae; genus Ohtaekwangia. Next base: position 12,118 of record NZ_DATCSD010000121.1, read on the forward strand.
AGAAGAAATGATATTGACATCGATCGCCTTGCGGTAAGCTTTCAGTTGATTGAGCAAATGCCATTTCGTGGCCGATCGTCTGATCTCGGTGATATACCCTTCTATAGCGATCAACTGATCGTCATCGTTAAAGACTCCTACAAACCAATCCTCTACATGTTTTCTCTCGCCTTTCGCATCCACAATCTGTAAATGTATCTTTTCAAGATTACGCGATCGCTTTGCTGTGTCAACTTTATACCTCATGGTCTGCTGATCTTCTGCCACCAGAAATCGCCGATAGTAATCTGTTGGTTTGAACAGTAAATCTTCGGGTTGTATGCCCAGCAATACAAATACGGCTTTGCTCACATAACTGACCGTAGGTATAGGAAGCAGGTTTATCCGGTAGGTTACACCGGGCAATGCATTTGCAAGATTCACAGGAGGCTCTGCCTTTTCAGGCAGCATTCGCTCATTCATATTCATGTCTATGGGTCGTTGGGTGCAGCACAGGCAAAGCTCATAGTTAGCTATAAGGTTTTAACTGAAATATGATTTTTGACAGCTTTTTGAAAGTTTAGTTTGTTATTGATTCAATTCAATCATCTTCCTCAAAACAGTTTCAGAAACAATGCCCGAGTGTTGCCACACCATTTTCGCGTTTTTGAAAAGCATGCATGTTGGAATATCGTATACCTGGAAGAAGGCAGCACCTTCGTGATCCTTTTCAATGTTTATCGGTATAATAACCGTGTCTCCATACTCACGCAGGTTATCTATAACCGAGGCCATCATATGACAGGGTATACACCACTCCGTATACAGGTATACCATGGAGAGACCTTGCAGGGGTATACCCGGATATATAGCCTGGGTACTGGTTATGAATTCCATGAGACGACCTGTTCTGAACTTTTATGCGTTAATAAATTTCCGGAGCGTTTGATAAACTCCTGGATGGAATTCTGGAACCTCACCAGGTCACCGCTGGTAAGCTGGTAGGATGAAGTATATTTGATTGAATTCTTCTGATCTTCCTGCAACAAGTTATTGATCCAAAGCTCGGTTACAGCATCGGGCATGGCACGCAGCGCTGCACTGAGTTCCAGGGTGATCTTGTCGCGCTGGCCTTCACGACCGCCACATATAGTGATGAAAGAGTAGTGTTTTATTTTCGTTCTTTCATTGATCAGGAACGTTTTGAGCGGAGTCGCTATTTTACCAGCCCATATAGGTGCTATAAAAATAAACCGGTCATACGCTGTCAGCGAAACCGGTGAATACTTTATCGCTGGCCTCCGGCTAAAGAGTATATCAAGGAAAATGGAGAAACCATTTCTCTTCTTAAGGTCTTCAATCTTCAGAATGTCGCAGCCAAGTTGTTTTTGTAATTCCTGCGCAAGCACTTCGTTGTTATGCGTAAAGGAATAGTATACCATGAGCGTTTTCATAATGCATGGGGTTTAGTCTTGTTTTTATGCTGCAATAAACCCTGAAAGCGTAAAACTATAAATGATCTTCGTCATGCATGCGCCATGATCTTCCCGGTCCGGGTATATAGTTGCATGACGATAATCATTCAGGAAACGAAACAAGAGTCATGACACGCTATACCGACAGATTCTACTTTGCATAAAAAAGCAAAATGAAAAATATTCTTGTGCCCTGCGACTTTTCTGATCCGGCTGAAGAAGCCTTCCGGTTCGCTATAGATATTGCCCGACAGAGTGAGGGTGAAGTACACGTGCTTCACGTTATCGACATAACTTTTCTGCAGGGCAATCCATCGCTTTCGTATAGCTATGCATTTAATCTTTCGTTCCTGAAAGAAATAGAAAAAGATGCGGAAGATAAATTTAACGCGATGCGCAACAGGCATGCTGCTAAAACGGTGGCGGTGAAATTCAAACATATTATCGGGTCGCTGATATCCGAAATAGAGAGTTACATAAAAACAAACGGCATAAACCTCGTAGTAATGGGTACGCAGGGCACCGGCCATGCAAAGTATGGATCAAATACAGCAAAGGTGGTGCGACATGTTCAGGTACCGGTAATTACGATACATACAGCGCCCGAAGCTGCTATACGCAATATTGTATACCCAGTTATACCCGAGCAGAAAGATGACGCGCTTGTAAGCCAGGTAAAGGAGTTGCAGAAATTCTTTCATGCCCGGCTGAACTTGCTATGGGTAAATACACCTTTTATACTGAAGCCTGATCCGGATGCACAAAGGGAACTTCAGGTATTTGCACAGGAATTCGGCCTGTACAATTACACCATCAATATACGATCAGACTATACTATCGAGGATGGAGTTGAACATTTCTCCAGGGAGATCGATGCCGATATGATTGCTATGGGAACGCACGCATGGAAAGGTATACTACACCTGGTGGTTGGCAGTATAACAGAAGATGTAGTTAACCACCAGCATGTACCGGTGTGGACGTGCTTCATGAAATAAACCTATATTTTCACAAAATGGATGACATCTATCATCCACAATATTGATCTGCATCAGACTATGCCAGGGTATTTGCCGTCATCTTTACGATATAAAGAAAATACAACGGTGTCAAATTTCCCGGGTACCAATATCGCATTCCTCAATGAAATAGGAGATATAGCGCGTTTCACAGCCCGCTTCTTCCGAGAGCTTTTCAAACCCCGCCAGGAGTTTGAAGAATTTCTGAGGCAGTGTTACTGGGTTGGCTATAAATCATTACCCCTGGTGGGAATCACCGCCTTTATTATGGGGCTTGTGCTTACTATACAATCAAGACCAACGTTGGTTGAGTTCGGTGCACAATCTTTACTTCCTGCTATGGTTTCGGTATCACTCGTGCGTGAGATATCGCCCGTGATTACAGCACTGATCTGCGCAGGCAAGATAGGGTCGGGGATGGGGGCAGAGCTTGGCTCGATGCGCGTAACCGAACAGATCGATGCAATGGATGTATCGGGTACAAATCCGTTTCGCTACCTGGTAGTTACACGGGTTATCGCCACTACGCTCATGATTCCTGTGCTCTCCAATATATCTAACGCAGTATCGCTATATGGCGGTTATCTGGGAGTAAATATTCGCGGGCAGGTAAGCTGGTATCTATACTGGACACAGGTATTCAATGCACTGAGCTTCGGAGATATACTGCCTTCTATTGTAAAGACATTCTTTTTTGGTTTTGCCATTGGCATTATAGGGTGCTATAAAGGATATAATTCACGCAAAGGTACGGAGGGCGTTGGCAGGTCAGCCAACTCTGCAGTGGTAGTGGCGTCTTTGCTGGTGTTTATTATCGATCTAGTAGCGGTTCAGATCTCAGACTTGTTAGGACTAACATGAGGTATATATATGATGCACACACCTGCTATCACCGTGAGTAACCTGTATAAATCGTTCGGAGATAATCATGTGCTCCGCAATTTCTCTATGCAACTGAAGCGTGGTGAGAACCTGGCTATATTGGGTAAATCCGGTTCCGGTAAATCTGTATTGATCAAATGTATCATCAATCTTATTACTGCTGATGCCGGTAGAATTTGTGTACTCGATAACTATATAGATGAGATGTCTCAGGACACGCTCGACCACTTGCGTGCACAGATTGGTTTTCTCTTTCAAAGCAATGCACTATACGATTCCATGACGGTGCGCGAAAATCTTGAGTTCCCGCTGCGCAGACATTGGAACAAGGCACAACGGGAGAAAGGTGCGGAGCAGGCAGTGATGGAAGCACTGAACGATGTAGGCCTGGCTCATACGGTTGACAAGATGCCGGCAGAACTTTCAGGAGGTATGCGAAAACGTATAGCACTCGCACGAACCTTGATCCTTCAGCCGCAGATCATATTGTATGATGAACCTACTACCGGACTCGACCCGATCACTGCACGTGAGATCAGCCAGCTTATTGTAAAGGTTCAGAAAAAATACAATACATCTTCGGTTATCATCTCGCATGATATGCACTGCATTAACATTACTTCCAATCGGGTAATCATGCTCATTGACGGAACATGCTATGCCGATGATACCTATACCAATCTTTGTAGCAACCAGGATAGTAAGATCAGGGAATTTTTTGATTGAATATGAAAACAAAACAACTCGATAATGCAAAAGTAGGTATGATGGTACTGGCAGGATTGATATTTCTGGTACTTACACTCTATATGATTGGCAAGAACCGAAACCTGCTGGGATCAACCTTTACTATAAAGGCCGTGCTTACCAATGTGAACGGGCTTGTGCCGGGTAATAATGTACGCTTCAAAGGTATAGATGTAGGCACAGTAAAATCCATCATCGTGGAGAACGATACTTCTATTATTGTTACTATGACGATCGATGAAGCCATGAAGCCCTATATAAAGAAAAATGCGATCGTCTCAATTGGAACAGACGGGCTGATGGGGAATAAGCTTATCAATATCAACTCGCAGAGTATCCGATCTTCTTCGGTAAATGCCGATGATATACTTCAATCGAGAAAACCGGTGGAGACAGATGAAATGCTCCGCACGTTGAACACCACGAACAATAATATTGAACGCATCACTCACAACCTGTACGAAATATCCGTAAAGCTTAACAGCAGTGAAAGTCTTTGGACACTGCTGTCGGATACTGTCATCACAAGAGACTTGAAGAAAGCGGTAATTGATTTCAGAACTGCCGGCAGCAACACAGCCACCATGACGGCAAGTGCCCGCGACCTGGTGATTCGACTGAAGCATGGCAATGGCCTTGCCAATACACTGTTTACCGATACCGCGCTCTCCAATCGCTTAACGTTGTCACTTGCACAGATTCAACAAGCCAGTCATGAGACGTCTGCCATGATGAAAGATCTCAAGCAAACAGTCAACCAGATGCAGCAGGGAGAAGGAACCGCCGGACTTCTGCTGAAAGATACTTTGCTGCGGCAAAGCTTGTTCAGAAGTGCCGTAAATATTGAGCAGGGAACAGAGCGGTTCAATCAGAATATGGAAGCACTTAAAACCAATTTTCTGTTCCGTAAATATTTCAGGAAACAGGAGAAGGAACAAAAGGAAGCGCTAAAACAAAAGACAAACTAAATCTGTATGATCATGAAAAAGATACTTTGCCCAACCGATTTTTCCGATGCAGCACATACCGCTATTGCGTATGCTGCGAAACTGGCACAGGCTATCAACGGAGACCTTACATTGCTTCACGTTGAATCGATGTACGATTTTACTCCAGCAGAGTTGATAGCCGGAAAACAAATCACCGTTGCGCCCATAGTAGATCAACTGGAAGCACAGTGTCGTGAGGTAACAAAAAGTTTCAGGATATCCTGCTATGCTATAGTGGAACCAACATTCAAACGACTGAGTGCCATTATACAGGAGAAATCAACACACTATGATCTCATCGTTATGGGAACAGATGGTGCCGATGATCTATACCAGTTCTTCAATGGAAGCAACGCATACAACGCTATGGTTGAATCGCGCATACCCATGCTTATTGTACCGAACGGGTATATATATAATGAATTAAAATCTATAGTGCTGGCGTTCGATTACCTGCGAAAAGGATATATGCCGGTAAATGTCATGGCACCGTTCATTCGTACGTTAAAGAGTTCATTAACAATATTGCAAGTGCAGGAAGAATCGTATAGTATAAAAGAAGAAGAGGAGCTGAAGGATACACAGGAAATTTTAAAGACGATCTATGGCAATAGCTTACCCTTTTCGTTCGATGCCATCCATGCGGCAGATATAGCACCGGCACTTAACAGTTACATGCTCCGTCATCAGGCAGATGCTTTAATTCTGTGTTCGGAGCATCGCGGTTTTATAGCCAGGCTATTTCATAAAAGCGTAATCAAAAATATAGCAGCCATCTGCCAATACCCGGTTATGATATTTCATACCGA
>NZ_DATCSD010000122.1:0-3996 GCF_036568665.1 Ohtaekwangia sp.
AGCTACCAACAGGTATACATCCGCAGAGCGCATCCATGGAGCGTTCAGGCTTTGACTCATATCACCACCGTCTGTAAAGTTGGTATACTTACGGAAGGCATAGCCGGTATAACGCGTATCGGCCGCTGAAAAAATGTGTACAGTTGATCCTTTTACGATCTGGTCTCCTGGTTTGAAAATAGAATAATCGAGACGTGGATCATTTGGTTCAAATTCATCAACCAAATCTTGAATGGGCTCGTGAAAGCCCCAACCTCCTAATATTTCCGGAGTATGATAGTATGCAGGAGAATCATCTGTAGTCCAGCCTTGTTCGTACTGCAAACTATATAGTATTTCCGGGTTATTTTCAGTAGCCAGTTGAAAATTTTGTTCGAAGCTATCGGCCAGTTTATACTTGGCATTGTTAATAATGTGGTTACCAGCATTGATGGCATTGGAGAACTTTTCCTGATACATATATAGTTTGGTGAGGAATCCATAAGCTGATCCTTTGGAGGCTCGACCTATATTTTTCGTATTCTGGCTAGTCTTGCTATAGTCTTCTGGTAGCAACTCAGCCGCTTTCAGAAAATCGGATTCCGCCTGAGCCAGTACTTCGGTTAGTGAAGATTTAGCTTTGTTGAAATTATTGGCGAGCGCATCTTCTTCCAGAATGATAGGGACTTCTCCCCAGATCACGGCAAGTCGCCAGTAAGCAAAACCTCTTAGAAAATATGCCTCGCCCAGGCATCTGTTACGCAGTGTGTCAACCATATCTACTTGGGGAGCATTGATTAGTAGCGTGTTGGCACGTGAAATCACTTCGTATCTGGTAGACCAAGTATTCAATATATGCGTATTGGAGGCATTGAACGTAAATCCCTCAAGTTGTGCTTCCGCATCGCCATGGTTCCCCGAGCGAATCATATCGTCAGAGCTGTTGTCGTATGTATATTCTGTGTGAGCGAATCCATCTTCATCTAGCAGAGGTGAATATATAGCATTTGTTGCTGCTATTACATCATCACTGTTGCGCCAAAATTTATCGGAAGTTGTCTGACCGTATGGCGTAGAATCCAGCAGATTATCTTGGCATGCTGTAAATGCTATACCTGTTAGCAATGCAGCAATTGCTGATAGTTTCTTTATTGAATTAGTATTCATAGCATTAGAAGGATAGAGTGGCACCGATAGTAAAGGTTCTGGCAAGCGGATATTGTGCATAATCCACATTCACCTGGGTATACTGTCCAGATGAACGATTGCCGTCTGCATAACCCAGTTCAGGATTCAAGCCTTTATACTTGGTGAGGGTAAATATATTCTGGCCGGTTACATAGAAACGAGCCTGCGTCAGATGCAGCGATTCTGTAAAATTTCTTGGTAATGTGTAGCCCAATGTTACGTTCTTCAGTCTCAGAAATGCTCCACTCTCAATGAAAAGATTCGATGTTCGAAAGTTGAGGTTGGGATCGGTAGCACTAAGACGTGGCAGAGAATTACTGGTACCCTCTCCATGCCAGCGTTCAGTTGTTTCCTGATATAGATTGAATGAATAAGCAGTGTTCAGCCCCTGCATACGGTCCGCATTGTAAATATCCACGCCGCCTATACCTAAAAAGAATAATGTGAGATCGATACCTTTAAATGTTGCATTCGCATTAAAACCGTAGGTGACCTTTGGCTGCGGGCTACCCAATATAGTGCGGTCTTTATCATCAATTACATGGTCACCATTCAGGTCCACAAATCGTACATCCCCCGGGTGTATTTGTGTGGCTCTTCGTGGATCTTCAGAAATATTAGGATCAGAGTCTATCTGTGCTTGGTTTTGATATATACCATCTGCTTTCCATCCATAGAATGTGCCGTATGGACTGCCTACGTAGGAGCGTGTTATCTCCTGATCAGTGCGACCATACGTTTGTGATGAAAGGAAGCTTCCTGGTGTGAGCAGTTTTGTTACGCGATTTTTGATAAAAGTTGCATTGCCACTAAGTGTAATATTAAGATCGCCGATTGATTTTCTATAGGTAATCTCAAGCTCAAATCCTTTGTTACGAAGTTGTCCTACGTTCTGATCTGGAATCTTTGCTTTGCCAAGTGTACCAACGGAAGGAGGACTCAATAACATATCTTTCGTGTCCTTAATAAAGTAAGCCACTGTAACTAATATGCCGTTATCGAGGAATCCTACATCCAATCCGAAATTAGTCATCTCGGCAGTTTCCCATCCTATATTAGGATTCGGAATGACTGAAGGCGCAGTTCCTTTTACTTGATTTTGTGGTTGACTAGAACCCAATGCATAGTTGTTATATGTTCCGCCATTGCGTAGCAAGGCTAAATACTGAAGTCGGTCTACATTTTGATTTCCAAGTTGCCCCCAACCACCAGTAATTTTCAGGTTGCTCATGAAAGGGACAGCATTTCGAAAAAATGTTTCTTCCGATATACGCCAGCCCAAAGAGAACGCAGGAAAGTGGCCCCACTTTAAACCAGGCCTGAACTTAGAGGAGCCATCCGCTCGAAACGTTGCAGTAAGTAAATAACGATCCTTGAACGCATAAGTGGCGCGACCGAATAACGATTGCAAGGCATCGTAGCTGCGCCCACCGTTATCTGCACCGAGGTTTACGATGGTTCCGGCCTGTGACATATAACGCAAACCTGGATCTTCACTCGGGAAGTCCCGACCTACTTCTTTAAGGTATATATCTTTAAAAGTTTGCGAAGTATATCCACTAACAATGCCTATCGTATGGTTGCCAAACTGCTTATCGTAAGAAATGAAATATTCTTGTAAAAAAGCCCAGTATTTATCGTTTGTAATTGTAAGTTGATTATAAGGCGATGTGCGAACCTGGCTGTCAATCTTTACTTCAAATTGACGAAAATCGCTAAATGTTGCATCGAGTGCAAGATTCGCTTTTGCTTTTAAGCCTTTCAATATTTCATATTCGCCTGTTACACTACCTAGTATGCGATTACGTGCATTGTCTTTGTCTTGCGTATCGATTGTATATACCGGATTGTTGATGTCTCCAAACCCTGGTAGACTCCGACTATACTCGCCATTTGCTTTATATACAGGTAAACCGGGATGGAAGCGAATAGCACTCCAAAGCAAGCCATCTTGTGCGGATAATGTATTTGGTGCATTATCATGTGTATTGGTAAACTGTAAACTTTGACCAATCTTTAAATGCTTTCCAATTTTATGATCTGTATTGATGCGCAATGTATACCGTTTGTAGTATGCTTTGCCAATGATACCTCGTTCGTCATATTTACCTCCGGATATGGCAAAGGAAGAATACTTACTGCCACCACGGATGGAGAGATCTATATTATTGGTAGTGCCTTGTTTGAATATTTCATTCTGCCAATTGGTCTTTTGAATTTGATACAATGAATCGTCCCAGATGGTCGGAACCGTTAATGCATCGTTAGTGTATGCTTCATGATTAAGTGCTGTGAGAGTAGGAGCATCCAGCACATCGATTGTTTTGATACGTTTGGAAATCCCTGTATAAGCATTTACGGTAAATTTCAGTTTATCATCAAACTTTCCGCGCTTAGTGGTGATAAGTACTACTCCATTAGCTGCACGCGTTCCATAGATCGCGGATGCTGATGCGTCTTTTAAAACATCGAATGACTCTATGTCATTCGGATTTACATCGTTCATTGTACCCGCAGGAACGCCATCTATTACAATCAATGGATCCGCATTGTTCACAGTCCCTAATCCCCGGATACGAATAGAACCTGCATTGCCGGGAGCACCACCATTGCGCACAATGTTTACGCCAGCCATTCTTCCCTGTAGTGCCTGCTGTGCACCACCGGAAGGTATATTTTCAATGTCAGACCCTTTAATAGCAGATATAGAGCCCGTAACATCTTTCTTCTCTTGTGTACCATATCCCACCACCACAACTTCTGACAGTGTTTGCATATCGGCAATCAGTGTTACAGTTAGTGTTGTCTGGTTGTTAACGGCAACTTCCT
>NZ_DATCSD010000123.1:0-3419 GCF_036568665.1 Ohtaekwangia sp.
AGTAGTGAAGACATCGGAAGTCGTTCGTCTTCGTGATATGTTCGGACACCAGCGACTTCGCGAGCAGAAGTATACGCCAGGTCAAATCGATACACGTTGGTCGGATGAAATTGAAAAGGATTTTTCGCAGTGGCTCCGCGCAAATTCAGACAAGCTCCCCGTGCCGAAGGAACAGATACAGGAATTATTGAAGCAACGTACCTGGTAGATAAAATAAACAATACTATAGATGTCAACTACAAAATCAAGACGCGCATTCTTCAAGAGTGCCGTGACCGCTGGTGCCATGTTGGCGCCCCTGGGTACAACATTTGGCAACAGCCTCGTGCAGGCTGTAGACCGAAGTAATATATATTCAAAACCTGCAGACTTGAAAATCACGGAAGTCCAATGCGCTTTTATCAAATATGGAAGCAGCTTGTTTGTGAAGATATATACCGATCAGGGTATATATGGATGCGGGGAAGGTGTCGATGCCGTGGCAGGCACATATCACTTTGTGAAAGCATTGGAGTTTCGGTTAAAAGGTAAGAACCCGCTGAACGTTCATCGCATCTTTGATGATCTTCGGAAGTCCGGTATATTTCAAGGCGCACAGGCCGGAATGTACATTGCCGTGCTCTCTGCCGTGGAGACAGCGCTTTGGGACATTGCCGGAAAAGCATTAGGTGTACCGGTATATCAATTGCTGGGCGGAAAGTTTCGCGACAAGATCAGAGTATATTGTGACACCGCGTTGTATCAACGAAATCTTCCAACAGCTCAGGACTTCGCCAAGTCAGCGTTGGAAGCAAAGAAGATGGGATTTAACGCCATCAAGTTTGATCTTGACCAACGAAACGATCCAACCAAATATGATAGCTATAACTGGACCGCGAGCCCTGGGGAATTGAAACGCATGGTCGACCAGGTTACAGCAGCACGTGAAGCCGTTGGACCGGATATCGATATATGTTGTGATATGCACGGACGATACGATGCGGTAACCGGACAACAGATAGCCAAGCGACTAGAACCACTCAACCTGATGTGGCTGGAAGAACCTATACCGGCAGAGAATGCTGAGGCCTATAAAATAATTTCAGATTCTACCAGCACACCGATCTGTGCCGGTGAAAATTTATACCTCGCGTATGGCTTCAGGCGATTGCTTGAATTAGGTGCAGTCGATATCATTATGCCAGACTTGCAGAAAGCAGGCGGACTGGGAGAGGGGCAACGCATTGCTAACCTCGCGAGTCTATACTACGTTCCGTTTGCACCACACATGGTGGCATCGTTTCTCGGGGCGATGGCGTCATGTCATGTTTGTGCGTCCGTTCCGAATTTCATGATCCTCGAATGGCAAATGTATTTTCATACCGATCCGATGTATAAAGAAATTGTGAAGTACGATGGGCCGATGGTAGAGAATGGATTCATCACACTATCGGAGAAGCCCGGTATAGGAGTTGATATTAATGAAGAAGGAATGAAGAAATATGCTGCGCCCGGTTATCCATTCTTTAAGTAACATGGTTACGAATAACTGACGTTAATAGTAACTGCTATCAACGTCAGTTATTGTATTATATAGTCAAGTAAGAGCACACCAATTAATCCGATGATTGAAACGAGTGTCTCCATCATCGTCCAGGAGCGAAAGGTATCTTTAATCGTTAATCCGAAGTATTCTTTGAAAAGCCAGAAGGCAGTATCATTTACATGCGAGCAGAATAAACTTCCTGCCCCGATCGATAGCACAAGTAAATTAGGATCAACGTAGGTTTGCTGCGTAAGCGGATATACTACACCGGCAGCCGTTAGCCCTGCTATAGTAGCAGAGCCAAGTGCGAGTCTTAAAACTGCTGTAATAGTCCATGCTAAAATAAGGGGCGGGAACTCCAATTGCCTGAATGCATCGGCAATATCTTTACTCACACCACTATCAAAAAAAATCTGTTTCAGGATACCGGCACTTCCAATGATCAGCAGGATCATGGCTATATCTTTCACCGCTTCTCCATAAATGCTCATGATCGATGAAAGTTTCTTACCAATGCCAATGCCCAGGCTATACGTCACAATTATAATGGTCAGCAGCATGGCTTGATTTGGTTCGGCAACAAATGAAAAAACACGCTGTGCTATAGCATGCTCAGAAAAGATGCGCGACAGGAGCGTAGTTACACCGATAAGCAAAACCGGCAAGAGTGATGATACCAAACTGTTTACTGCGCCGGGCAATTCATGCTGTGGTCTCTCTACGCATAGTGATACCGTTGCAGGTCTTGCAGGAATGCTACGGATGGTTGTTGCAAACACCGGACCTGCAAGAATGATAGCCGGTATAGCAATGATAATTCCGTACCCGAAGGTTGTTGCTATATCAGCATCGAACTGAACGACAAGCGCAATGGGCGATGGGTGAGGGGGAAGGAAACCATGCATCACCGAAAGAGAAGCCAGCATGGGGAGTCCTACATAGATCAGCGGCAGTTTGTATTGATAGGCTACTGAAAATATAATCGGGATCATGAGCACAAAGCCAACATTATAGTATAGCGGAATGCCTACTAGAAATCCTGTAAGGCTCATGGCCCATACTAAATGCCGTGCACCGAAGAACTGTTGCATCATGAGCGTGATGCGTTGGGCCGCACCACTCTCGGCAACGAGTTTCCCGAGCATCGCTCCGAGTATAATTACAATCACGAGCGAGCCCAGTGTATCGCCAATGCCTTTGTTTACCGAATTCGATATATCTTCAACCGGCATTCTCAGGAGCAATGCTGCAGCAGTCCCTACCGTGAGGAAAGCAAGAAAAGGATTTACCTTCGCCCAGGTAGTGAGCACTACCAGGCTAACAATACACGCAACGAGAATGATGAATGTCATTTCAGATGGGGCGATCAATGAGAATCTCTTGTCACCCTCGACCCGGACTTGCCAACGAGGAAATCAAGATCAGCTCCCTTGTCTGCCTGTTGAACATGGTTAATATATAGGTTTACATAGCCACGTTCTGCAATCGCGGAAGGTTGTGTCCAGTGTTGTCGTCTGATAGCGAGCACTTCATCGGATACATGCAGGTGTATAAGTCTTGCTTCTACATCCAGCTCAATGATATCACCATTCTCAACCAGTGCTAAATTTCCACCGATGGCAGACTCGGGCGATACGTGCAACACTACAGTTCCATACGCAGTGCCACTCATTCTTCCATCAGAAATTCTCACCATATCCGTAACGCCTTTATCAAGAAGTTTTGTTGGCAAAGGCATATTGCCAACTTCGGGCATACCCGGGTAACCTACAGGGCCTACACTCTTTAGTACCATAACACAGGTCTCATCAATGTCGAGATCAGGATCGTCAACACGCGCGTGATAGTCTTCTATATTCTCAAACACAACGGCACGTCCTTTATGTTTCATCAA
>NZ_DATCSD010000124.1:0-14839 GCF_036568665.1 Ohtaekwangia sp.
CGATCCGAAGATTTTCCGAAACCTTTTCTTTCTCCTCCTTCGGAAGAATTACTCTTGTTGCTGTTAAAGTATTTCTTGCCTGGTTTAGAAAAAGCGGATGGACGCTTTGCTTCAAATCCATCATCTGATTTTTTACGAAAAGATTTTGGTGAATCTTTCCTGTCAAATTTACCCGACCCCTTAGCAGAAGCATCACGACTGTTTCTGGATAGTTTACCGGTTGGTCGCGATGCATTGCTGCGACCGCGTGATCTTCCTGAGTTATTGTTACTGTTGCGGCTGTTGGGCATCTGTTTCTTTTAAATCTGTATTCTCTCCGATCGTGCTTATATCACCTGTAAATTCTTTTGGTACGGGTAACTCGGCCAGATCGTTGATGCCGAAGTATTCCATAAATTTAGTTGTAGTACCATAAAGCATAGGCCTGCCTATACTGTCTGCCTTGCCGGTAATTTCTATCAAACTTTTATCAAGCAATTTTTGAACAGCATAGTCACAGTTCACACCGCGTATATTTTCTATTTCTGTTTTAGATATCGGTTGCTTATAGGCAATGATGGAAAGCGTTTCCATTGCAGAAGTCGACAATCTTTTCTTAGACTGTTGCTTCAACATTATACCAATGCTGGCCTGGTAGGCAGGCTTGGTTAAAAATTGATAGCCACCACCTGCTCTGAAAAGCTGAAAGGAAAATTCTTCACCGGTATATTTCTCTTCCAGGCGATGAATCGCTCCTGCAATGTCTTCGTCAGGAATATCGGCATTGAACATTTCCGAGAGACAGGTTTTTATATCAATAACTTTGATCGGGCCTGGCGAGCAAAAGATCAACGCTTCTATATGATTCTGTAGGAAGTCCACGGTATTCTGTGTTAGTGACTAAATATAACTCTATTTTAAAATCTTTCGGAGACAAAAATCCCCTCTGTTTAGGAGGGGAAGCTTGTTTAATCCTGCTGCATCATTTTCGCTTCGATCGACTGCGTGGTGTGTGGCACCGCGATGAGTCGTTCTTTTGGAATCAGTTTACCTGTTACTGAGCATATACCATACGTTCCGTTCTTGATACGTACCAGTGCGTTCTCCAGGTTTGTTATATACTTTTGCTGACGTGCTGCTAGCTGACTGAGGTTTTCTTTCTCGGCAGTTTCGGCACCATCTTCCAATACTTTTGTATTGCCACCCGATGTTGCGTCTGTTCCTTCGTCATTATTGCGATTGAGTGTATCTTTTAAAATTTTATACTCTTCTTTCGCCTTATCAAGCTTACGGTTAATAAGCCCTTCAAACTCTCTCAATTCTTCTTCAGAATATCTTGTTCTTTCATCACTGGATGCTACACCTTGTGCAGGCTTGTGAGCAATCGGTCTCTGGTTCGGCACGGGGAAAATATTTAATTGTGGCGGAGCGGGTTTTGGAGCTGCTGCTGCCGGCTTTGGTGAAGCCGTTACTGTCTTCTCAACTTTTTTGGCTGCTGCTTTTTCAACCTTCTCTATCTTTTCTACTTGTTCGACTTTCTTCGGGGCAGGCGCTGAAGCAACTTTCTTGGGAGCTTCTTTTTTGGCAACAACTTTCTTAGGAGCCGGCGCTGCTTTTTTAGCAGGAGCTTTTTTGGCAACAACTTTCTTAGCCGGTGCTTTTTTAGCTTTAGGAGGAGCAGCCTTTTTTACTTTAGCTGCTGGTTTCGCTTTAGCTGCTTTTTTTGCAGGTTTGGCGCTTGTCTTTTTATTCTTAGCCATATGGTATTTCCCCGTTTGGTAAAAGATGCGCAAAATTATGCGCTCACGCACGAAAACAAAAAATATTGTCTAATTAATTCCCGAATCCGCATTATAGCAGCAAATCCCTACCTTTCCTAATCATTAACCCAATCTTATGAAAAGAATTTTACTCTGTCTTTTACTTTTTACGGCAATAGCGTGCAGTACAAATCGCGATAAACCGATATCAGAAAATTCGCCCGGACCTATAACGCTGGTGATACATGGTGGTGCCGGTACTATAAAAAGAGAGAACATGACGCCCGAGCGCGAAGCGGCCTACCATGCTGCGTTGCAACAAGCGCTTGACAGCGGATATACTGTTCTAGAGAAGGGAGGTAAAAGTCTGGATGCTGTAATTGCTGCTATCAAAGTGATGGAAGACTCGCCTTTATTCAATGCTGGCAAAGGAGCCGTATTTAACAGCGAAGGAAAAAATGAACTCGATGCGTCTATTATGGATGGAAGCAACCTGATGGCTGGAGCTGTGGCCGGAGTTACTACAATTAAAAATCCTATCACTGCTGCGTATGCTGTGATGACTAAATCTGAACATGTGATGATGATTGGTGATGGTGCCGAAAAATTTGCACGCGAGCAAAACCTGGAAATTGTAGACCCTTCATACTTCTTCGATTCGCTCCGCTATAAACAATGGATCAAAGCAAAGCAGGCAGAGAAAGATCGCACTGCTGCATGGATCGATCCCTATACGAAAGACAAAAAATTCGGAACGGTAGGAGCTGTTGCGTTAGATCAATTTGGAAATATAGCAGCCGGTACATCTACCGGAGGTATGACCAATAAAAAGTATGGACGTGTAGGCGATGCACCCATTATAGGCGCAGGTACTTATGCTGATAATACTTCGTGCGGTGTATCTGCAACGGGATGGGGAGAGTATTTTATACGCCTTGCCGTAGCGCACGACATTTCTTCATTAAAAAAATATGCAGGACTTACACTACAGGAAGCAGCCGACAGTGTGGTGATGAAAAAAGTACCAAGCCTCGGTGGAGATGGAGGAATTATAGCGCTCGATCGCCAGGGAAATGTGTCCATGACTTTTAATACCGAGGGTATGTATCGCGGGTATATCAAGAAGAGAGGCGAAGGCAAAACCTTCATCTATAAAGATTGACAATAGTATAGGTATATATACAGTTATAAACGGATTGTTTCATTGTTAAATATGAAGAGGGGGCTTACAACTATTCCCGCTAATCGTTATATTTATTTTTATTATGCACAGGTTTATCAGGCTATCTATACTGTTATTGATTACTGTTTTTGCTATGCAGGCCGAGGCAACGCACTTGCGATCGGGGCAAATTATTATCAATCAGTTGACTATTGGTAGCAGAACCTGCCGCATTACCGTAAGTGTTTATACCAATACGATCAACACATCAGTTCTGTTTGGTGGCACAGAAACTCTTCTTGACTTTGGTGATGGAACAACGCCTATAACTATACCAGAGATAGGACCAGACAATGCAAACTACAAAGTAATCGACCCGGTGCTGGGTATTGCCACCGCATTCTATACGATAGAGCATACTTATGCGACTAGTGAATCCTATCATGTATCATACTCTGAGAATAATCGTAACGGTTCTATTCTAAATATTGATCACCCGGAAGACACACCTTTCTTTCTGGAATCATTCTTTAGACTGGTACCTGGTAAGCGATATGAAAGTCCGGAATTTCTGGCAGAGCCTTTCTTCATTGCTGCTATACAAGAGACCTTTTCATACTCGCTGGCCGCAAAAGATACAAACGATTATTCCCTGTTCTACAAACTTTCCGTACCTAAAAAAGGCTGGAATATACCGGTCGATAATTTTCGCGCTCCTGAAAGCCTGAAATTAAATTCGCTCACCGGGCTTCTAACATGGGATTGTATATTTAACGGCACAAGTACAGTGGGTGAATACCTCTTTTCGACAACCGTTTATCAATACGATAACACTTCGTTGATAGGCTATACTGCGCGCGATGTTCAGGTGATATTAACAGATTCTGAACTAACGGGAAGGGTATCCGACAATGCTGAGTTAAATGAAAACAACCGGGTATATATTCCGGAGGGCAAAACAAAATCCATTCGATTATTTGCAGAGGATGATAAAGCAACCGAAATATTATTCTCTGTTTACTCTGCATTCGAAAAATCTAATCTGGAATTTACTACATACGATTCCGTTCGTGCAGAACAAAAAATTAAAGTATGCCTGATCAAACTAAATTCAACAAACGAGATTCTTCGCAACAATCCCTATATAATTATTGCCCGTGCTTATTTTAAAAACGATGATGATACTATCGTGAAAGATGTTGCTTATTCCATTTATACCAGAGATGTTGAGCTTAGTGAACCTGTGGTGTTGAGCACAGAAGAAAAAAATGTTATAAGTATATATCCGAATCCGGTTCGCGACTTTCTAAAAATTGATGGGATAACCGGGACAAATGTTGGTATTGTTACCGATCAGCAAGGAAAAGCTATTGCAGAACAAAATGTGCATGATTCAATCGATCTTCGTTCTGTATCTCCCGGACTATATATTGTTGAAATTAAAAATGCCAGCCGGACTATCCTTCGTACTAAAATTATCAAGTACTAAAAGCTGTCCAACCGGCATTCTCCTCACTCTACTCTATCTCACTTACCACTCTGCATATACCCTTCCGTGCGGCCTGTTCTGTTCCAGGTAGGCAGGGAAATTATCTTCGTAATAATCTACATCAACACGTGCGGCCCTGTATACATCTACTCTGTCCATACAAACAGGTCTGTTAATACTTACAGTCCAATTTCTTCCGGAGAAAGAAATATATACCTGGCGATGACAATCATAGTATACATCGTAATCGCGATAGTATACATAGCGTGGACGACCATAGTAATAATGATGTACTACCCGTTGTTGTACCGGAGGAGCCGGGATATAGTGATGATAAACACGCACATCTTTATGATCGTAGTGCCTATTGTCATCGCGGTAATGAGAGTAATCACGTCTGTTGTTATCGTAATGTTCGTGTCCGTTACCGCGACCGCGATTACCATCATGCTGATTATGATCATGGCCTCTTCGCTGAGCCTGAACAGTAGTTGCTGCTGCTATCAGAAACATTATTACTGTTGCCTGTAAACCTAATCTCGTTTTCATAATGCAGGTTGTTAAATATACCTGCTTCATGTAAGGCAAACGCAATGCCAATTCGTGCTACAACATGTAAGTGATTGTTTGATAGCAATTTGTGTTTTAGAGCGTATTTTTTTTCAGTGTCGTGAGGTATTCAACCAGGTCAACCAGCTCCTGCTCCGTCATAGTAGCCTGTAGGTTAGAGGGCATCAGTGAGCCTTCCAGTTGCGCGCGTGTCGCTATATTTTCTTTCAACACCGTCTGCTGGTTACTCATATACTGCATATCGATCTTGTCTTCTGTTTCAGAAACAATTCTGCCAAAAGCCGAAGAGCCATCATGCATTTTTATACGCCAGCCTTCATAACCAAAACTGATACCCTGATCAGGATACAGCACTGCGGTATATATACCTTCGCGCGGTAACTTGTCGCCAATCTCACTCAGGTCAGGACCAAAATTCACTCCTTCGTTATTCACGCGATGACATACACTGCAACTGGTTTTGAATACTTCTTTACCTCTCAACACATCGCCACGCTTTTCGACCAATATCGATACCGTTGGTAACGATGTGCCCTCTTTACTCCCCGGTAACTTCAAATACTTTGCTGCCTCCTCACGCAGCGATGCACGCCACGCAGTTTGAAATACACCGGCTGCTGCCGACTGCAGTGTTACTGGAATTTTTTTGTCTTTCGCCAAAGCAAGTAATCTGTCTTCTGATTCCCACGGACCACCAAAGGTTTTTATTGCAAGTTTACGAAGCTCCAATTCCTTGGCACTGTCCATAACAATGCGTTCCATAATTTCCATTGCCCTTTTATCGTACATATAGGGCCACAAGGCTTTGATCATCGCCTGGGCTTCATCGCGACTGGAGGAATTTAATGCTTTATCAATCAAATCAGTTCTGTTCCAATCAAGCAATGCTTTGATAGATTCTTTTCCTTTGGCACTGTCCGGATAATGTATACCCAACTGCAGCAAATCATTTGCACGATCTTGTAGTTTGAATAAAGAAACCAGTTCTACAAATTCAAGTTTGCCTTTGTATTGGTCCAGTATAATGTTCAATGCGCGCTTAACAGGTGGCGTCATTTGCATTTTAGATGCATCCATGTGTTTGAGTGCATATAAAACTTTTTCTCCCTTTGTTTGCTGAACAAGTTGTGCCAGGACTTGTTGCTTCGATGCATCATGATGAAAATCGAAAGCCCGATAATACCGAAGCATCTCTTTGTCGTCTGATGCTTTGATCAATTCTGCCAGCAATGGCATAGCCGCTTTACTTCTGCTGCGCCACACTATATCTCGATTGGCAGGTGTATTCCACTTACTTCCTGCTTTCTTTTTCCAGGTGTTAAAGTACAGATCTTCATTGGTTGAAGCCCCTATACCTAATGCTTCAAGATACCAGCGATCTTTACCATTGTATTGCAATGCAAGTTGCGCCCAAAGATCGGCAGCCCCTGCGGTTGTATTTCCATGCAGGGCAAGGGCAAGTTCTCTCCTTACCTGTGCTGAAGAATCATTCACTAAAGATTTTGCCAGTGATACTATATCTTTCTTATACAAACGCGCTGCGCGTATACCTGCTATACGAATGTCATTTTGTGAATCTGCTAACGCCTGCGATAAATAACTTTCACGCTGTGCATCCAGCCTTATGAGTAACCACAGGGCTTGCGCACGATGTCGCACATTATCGGACCTCCAAAGTTTTTGTAATGCATCTTCTGCTTTATCTCCCATCGCAGCTAATGCAGTCCATCCTATGTATCGTGTTGCCGGGTTCGGACTAAGCAAAGTTTTTATAGCATCATCGGGTGTAGTTACATCTGCTGGTGAAATGGTATAGGGAGATTTCGGTTTTGCTATCCTGTATATTCTGCCCCGATCTACATCTTCCATCTGGTGGCCTCCTACTCCGGGATCATACCAGTCTGCCACGAATAACGAACCATCGGGTGCCACCGCAATATCTGCCGGACGAAACCATTGGTCTTTTTGTCCTTCAAGTATATTTACTATCGTAGCTGTATATCCTGCACCATCTTTCTTCACCGGATAAGCTCGCACTACATTATGTCCTGGCTCCGCATGAATAAGTTGTCCATAAAAAGAAGAAGGCAGTATATCTCCTTCGTAGGTGGTTATACCCGTAGGCGAACCCGCTCCCGTTTGCAGCAGGTTCGGTATAACTCCGGGGTCATTCAAATGCCAATGACGCAACGGAATTTCTGTTTCCATATTGGTGCGTCTTTTATACCAGCTTGCTCCGGTTATCTCATCTTTATACCCGAAGTTGCCATGCTCCATTACATAGTTGATGCGCGTGCCTTTGTTACCATCATCATCATTGTCGGATTGCCACACGGTTCCGAAAGGATCGACTGTTAACTCATAATTATTTCTGAAATTATTACCGAGGACTTCTACTTCACTGCCATCCACATTACAACGCAGCGCCATGCCATCGCGATAAGGTTTGCCATTGGCTACAACTTTATTACCGAGTACATCGGTTACCGTATCGCCTTTGGCATCTACCAGCAGTACACCTTCGTTGCCCATGTTGAAATACAGTTTGCCATCCGGGCCAAACAGAAATGCATGTATAGCATGATCGTGCTGCACACCTTTTATACCCTGAAACAAAATCTCTTTTTTATCGGGCACATCGTCACCATTCTCGTCTGTAAAAACAAACACGTTCGGGCTACACGATACAATCACTTTGTTTCCCAACACACAAATACCCAGTGCAGCATTTACATCTGTTCCCTGGTAAAATACTTTGCTATTATCAGCCTTGCCATCACCATCGGTATCTTCCAGGATCATGATTCGATCGCCTTCTTTCTTAACCGGGTTTTTGGGATTGTATTGATTACGATAATTGTAGGCTTCACAAATCCACACGCGTCCCCTGGCATCAATATCCATGTTGGTTGGATTGCTGAACATCGGCTCCGATGCAAACAACGTTACTTCAAGTCCATCGAGAACTTTAAGATCAGCAAGTGACTTTTCAGGAGAATGATCATCGATTGATGTTTCTTTGGTGGAACATGCCCAAGCCAACAGCATGAACATCATTATACCATAACAGTACTTCATATATGGAGATGAGGTTGTTCTAAAAGGTAAGCAGGTTTTATCAATGATCTATCCTGCAACGCTTGATAATTGCTTATTAAAATCTTATCTCTCTTTGTCTTTGGAGAGATCGGTAAACATACTGTTGAACACCGAAAGTATAAGACTGAATGCAAGCGCCCACCAAAATCCATCAACACGAAAGCCTGGTACAAAATAATCTACCAGCATAATGATGAACGCATTGATCACCAGCAGAAATAATCCGAGTGTAAAGATGGTGATGGGGATGGTAAGTATTATCAGAATAGGTTTTACTATAGCATTCGCAATGGCGAGTACAGCTGCAACCAGTAAAGCATATCCATAATGCTCTACATGAACCCCTGGCAGCAGGTAAGACGTTAAAAGTACAGCAAGGCCGGATAATAGAAAACGCGCAATTCCGTTCATTTTTAGTGTATTAAATTTTTGATTCAATTTCCGCTTTTACGGTAACAAGTCAAATTTTAAATTTCGACCATGTACGCGATAGTTGACATTGAGACGACCGGAGGGTATGCGGCAAACCATCGCATTACAGAGATTGCTGTCTACCTGCACGATGGTATTCAGATAACGGATACTTACCACACGCTGGTAAATCCCGGGCGAAACATTCCTTACTATATAACCGGACTCACCGGTATCACTACCGAAATGGTGCTCGATGCTCCGAGCTTCGAAGAGGTTGCTGAAACAGTTTTTAATCTGTTGGATGGAAAAGTTTTTGTTGCGCATAATGCTCACTTTGATTACTCTTTTCTAAAACGGGAGTTTGAGCTCGCAGGCATCAATTGGCAATCGAAAAAATTATGTACGGTACGATTGAGTCGGAAAATTATACCCGGACTTCGTTCCTATAGTTTGGGAACATTATCGGAGAGTCTGGGTATACAGATCAGCAACCGGCACCGTGCGCATGGCGATGCACATGCTACGGTAAAAATATTTGATCAGCTTCTGAGACGCGATCGCGAGAATCACATTGCGAAAGCATTGAAAAGAAATTCCGGAGAAACTATACTTCCTCCCAATCTCCCGAAAGAAGATTTTGATAAACTTCCTGCGCAGCCGGGAGTATATTATTTCCACAACGCACGTGGGCAGGTGATCTATGTTGGTAAAGCAATCAACATTAAAAAAAGAATTGCCGGGCATTTTACGGGCGATGCACGCGAATGGAGTCGTTCAAAGATCAGAAATGAGATTCATCATATCAGTTACGAGCTTACCGGTAATGAATTGATCGCCTTGATCCTGGAATCGCAGGAGATAAGAAGACTCTGGCCCAAGTATAACCAGGCACAAAAGTATAAAGCAGAAGAGTGGGGCATTTACGAATACGAAGACCGCAATGGCTATCTCCGCTTCTCAGTAAATATGGTAACACGCGGCTCCCATCCTCTTATAAAATTCAGTACAAAGGGTGATGCCTGGAATTTTTTATGGGAGAAGGTTCGTGAATTTGATCTGTGCCCGAAGTTGTGTGGCTTGCAGCTCGCCAAAGGTTTGTGCTTTAATTACCAGACCGGTGAATGCCATGGCGCATGCGAAGGTGTAGAAACCGTTAAGCGATATAACAAGCGTGTACACAAAGCGATCGATACGTTTAAAATTGCAGGTAATTCTGCGGCCATTATTGGAAGAGGAAGAAATATAGATGAGCAGTCGGTTGTGCTGGTGGATAAAGGTACCTACTATGGTTTCGGTTATATTGGTAAAGATGTATCTATCGTAGACTTTGAGTCGGCACGCAACTATGTGCGCAGCAGCACAGAAACACCTACCGTACAAAATCTTATTAATTCATATCTTACAAATCCGCGAGGAACCGAAGTGGTTGTATTCTGATTTTTGCAGCGATGTTGTTTCACAACGCATTCCATATACGCAATCATAAAATACACTGAACAAGAACTACGTTGTGACTATACCTGTATAATCTATTGAACACACACTATGAAGAGATATTGCTTTCTGTTTTTATACCTCCTCGCAGAGGGACTGCTCGCACAGCAAAAACCAGAGATAGCCTTTACTATAGAAGAGAAAGACCTTATCCCGGAAGGTATTGCCTATAATGCGGTTGACAAATCTTTTTATGTGAGTAGTATCAACAAGCGAAAGATCATCACTATATCTGCTGATGGAAAGGTAAGTGATCTTATCGCTTCCGGTGATAACGAGATCGAACAGGTACTCGGCATGAAGGTAGATGCGAAAGGTTTTTTATGGGCATGCAACAACACCCCGGAACACGACACTGTTAACCGCATCTCAAACGTGCATGTATATGATCTGCGCACCAAAAAAATGGTGATGCGGTTTAAACTGGTAGACGACAGACTCCACTTATTCAATGACCTATATATTACAAAGGCGGGCGATGTTTTTATAACCGATACACAGGCCAGTATGCTCTGGGTTGTGCGTAAAGACAGTAAAACACTGGAAGAATTTACAAAGCCCGGAAGCCTTACGTGGGCCAACGGTATCACTGCTTCGCAGGATGAAAAATTTTTACTGGTGAGCACAACCGGTCCGCTGGGCATAGCCATGGTAGATACACAAACAAAAGCGATCACTCCATTGTTAAACGATCGCTATATGATGATGGGGTTCGATGGCCTGTATCGATATAACAATACGTTGATTGGTGTTCAGAATACTTTCTTCCCGGAGTCTATTCAGAAAATTGTATTAACACCGGATAACAAGCGGGCAGAGAAAATTGATTTCCTGTGTGAGCGCGATGCGCTGTTCAATTCACCAACAACCGGAGTTGTAGCGGACGGCTATTTTTACTTTATCGCAAACAGTCAGTTGTTGCAGATCATTGGCAACCAGGGAAAGATAAAGGAACCGGAAAAGTTGAACGATACCTTCATCATGAAGATAAAGTTGAGCGAGGCGTATTGACAATCGGATTGAACCTGTAATTTGCCGACAAACTCAAATAACCGGACATGATCAAAGAATACATTTCATCAAACAAAGACCGTTTTCTGGCTGAGCTTTTTGACTGGCTGCGCATTCCCTCTGTTAGTGCAGATAGTCGTCATAAACAAGACGTTCGCAAGGCAGCAGAATTTCTGAAAGAAAAACTGAAAGCTGCCGGTGTTGATGCGGTAGAGATATGCGAAACAAAAGGTCATCCTATTGTATATGCAGAGAAGATTGTAAATCCATCTCTTCCCACCATTCTGGTATACGGTCATTATGATGTGCAACCCGCTGATCCTATAAATCTGTGGGACTCACCTCCATTCGAACCGGTTATTAAAAACGACAAGATATATGCACGTGGTGCCTGCGATGACAAAGGACAGGTATATATGCACGTAAAGGCTTTTGAAGCCATGATGAAACTAAATCTTTTACCGTGCAATGTAAAGTTCATGGTAGAAGGTGAAGAAGAAGTTGGCTCTGATAACCTCGGTGTATTTGTAAAAGAAAATAAAGCAAGATTAAAGGCCGACATCATTCTTATATCAGACACTGCGCTGATCTCCCTGGAGCATCCTTCCATTACTACAGGCTTGCGCGGACTAAGCTATATGGAAGTAGAAGTTACCGGGCCTAATCGCGATCTTCATTCCGGAGTATATGGTGGTGCAGTAGCCAACCCGATCAATACATTGTGTAGCATGATTGCTTCACTGCATGATGAGAAAGGACGTGTTACTGTAAAAGGCTTCTACGATAAAGTTGCCGAACTCACTGCAGCACAACGCGAAGCTCTGAACAAAGCTCCTTTTGATCTGAAAGAATATAAACACGAACTGGGTATAGATGAGATAAAAGGAGAAGATGGCTATACTACATTGGAAAGAACTGGTGTGCGTCCTACTCTAGATGTTAATGGTATATGGGGCGGCTACACCGGTGAAGGGGCGAAGACCGTTCTTCCTTCGAAAGCGCATGCTAAAATTTCAATGCGACTGGTTCCTAACCAGGTAAGTGCTGAGATAACAGCGTTATTTACCAAACACTTTGAATCTATCGCGCCAAAGTATGTAAAGGTGAAAGTAACAGCGCATCATGGTGGGGAACCGGCTGTAACTCAAACTGACTCGGAAGCCTACAAAGCCGCCAGCAAAGCATTTGAAGAAGTGTTTGGCAAAACCCCCATCCCTACAAGAGATGGCGGCAGTATACCCATCGTTGCTTTGTTCAAAAAAGAATTAGGGTTAGATACTGTGCTGATGGGATTTGGTCTTGATAGTGATGCTATACATTCACCCAATGAACATTACGGTGTAAACAATTTCCTTCTCGGTGTGGAAACGATCGTGGCTTTCTACAAAAATTACGCAAAGAAGTAACTATATATACTTCATAATATAAAAAGAAGGTGCAGTCAGTGATTGCACCTTCTTCATTTATATAGCCAACATTAAAATAAACTAAGGTTCCCGCCTCTTCTGAATTTAGTAAGATCTATTGCAGGCATAACTTTGCCGGCAAAGTACTTTTTCTTTGAAACTGCAAAGAGCTGATGGATCATCTCTGCAAAATTACCTTCGCCCGTCATACGTCTTCCGAATTGTGAGTCGTTCACACTTCCTCCATGCAGTTCACATATCTGGTGCCATACTTTTTCAAAGCGATCCGGAAAATTCTTTCGCAGCCAGTCTTCAAAGATTTTTCCTATAGAACCATTCAGTCGCACAACCGTCATACCTGCGCCCAGCGCTCCACGCTCGCTTGCAGCCTTTAGTATCTGTGGTATTTCATGATGATTCAATCCGGGAATGATAGGTGCATTCATAATGCCTACCGGTATACCAGCGTTGGCTAATGTCTCTACAGTTTGTAATCGCTTTGCTGCACTGGCTGTGCGCGGCTCCATTACTCTTCGCAGATCTTCATCGAGTGTGGTGATCGATATATATACATGCACCAGGTTATCCTGCGCCAAATCCTTGAGCAGATCAATATCGCGAAGCACAAGACTATTCTTTGTGATCATGCCCAGTGGATGTCGATAGCGTGCAAATATTTTCAGCATGCCTCGGGTCAATTCAAACTTACGCTCAAGTGGCTGGTAGCAATCTGTATTTCCGGATACACTGATCGGTACTGCCTGCCAATCCGGATGAAGTATAAATTTCTCCAGCAACTTCGGTGCATCTTTCTTCACGATTATCTTGCTTTCAAAATCTAATCCGGCATTAAATCCCCAATACTCATGCGTATTGCGCGCATAACAATAAATGCAACCATGTTCGCATCCCTGATACGGGTTGCTTGAATACATCATGCGAAGATCAGGACTGTCCACTTTGTTCACGATCTTCTTCGACTTCTCATAAAAGATCTGCGTAGTTGGTGCTGAGAATAATGGTTCGTCCAAGCCTTCAACATGTTCTGTTACATACTCGGCCTTCAAAAATTTGTTAACGGTTTTTATCTGCGCCCCGCGGCCTTTGAAATAATCCTCTTCCATAAAAGCCTCCTCTCTATTTAGTCATACATAATTACTAATTAATTTAGTTATTATGTCTAAAAATATTAGTTAAATTTTATGGCCGATTTTTGTGCTCTCCTTCCACTATTTTTAGAACTCAATTCAATGATTTGCTTACTTATCAATTGACTCCCGTTCAGGAATTGCTGCATCCGATTTTACAGGAAGCCGATATACGTTTAATCATTAAACGCGAAGATCTTAACCATCCCTTCATCTCCGGAAACAAATGGTGGAAACTTCGCTACAATCTGGAAGAAGCAAAACGCACCAAGCAAAAGACTCTGTTGACTTTTGGAGGTGCATTCTCCAACCATATATATGCAACTGCCGCAGCAGCGCGCGAAGCCGGATTCAAGAGTATAGGAATTATTCGTGGTGAAGAAGTATTGCCATTGAACCCTACGCTTCGCTTTGCCAGCGAATGCGGCATGAACCTATATTTCGTTTCGCGTGAAGAGTATAGAAAGAAGAGCGAAACACCTTTCATAGAGAAACTTCATAATGAGTTAGGTGAATTTTACCTTATACCTGAAGGCGGATCAAATGCATTGGCCGTAAAGGGATGTGTTGAATTTGCGCAGAGTATATCTTCTCTTTCATTTGATTATTTATGTTTGGCTGCAGGCACAGGAGGAACACTTGCAGGAATAATAGCAGGAACAAATCAAGCGAAACAGATTATAGGTGTAAGTGCACTGAAAGGTAATTTTCTCGAAGCAGAAGTAGAAAAGCTGCTAAAAGAATATGAAGCAGCCAACGAAGTTTCTATTCGTAACAACCATTGGAAAATACTCCATAACTATCACCATGGGGGCTATGCCAAAGTAACACGCGAACTCATGGCGTTTATAGCTGAAATGAAAAGCATATATAGCCTGCCGCTCGACCCGATATATACCGGTAAAGTATTATGGGCTATATTGGAAGAAGCAAAGCGTGGTGCCTTTGAAAAAGGATCAACTATACTAATGATACACTCCGGTGGTTTGCAGGGAGCAAGCACGTACGAAAATCTATATACCTGAATATACAGAACTATACCAGCATCATAATCGCAGCGATCAGAGTCATGCCAATAATGAACCAGCGATAAAGTCGTTCGGGTATATTACGTACAATAACAACTCCTAAAAATGCTCCGACAGCAATCAGCGGTATCGCAATCAGGTCTAGCAGAAAAGTATTCCACGATATAGTGTGCCAGGCAAAAACATGGAACGGCACTTTAAACCAGTTCATAACCATAAAGAACCACGCAGTTGTACCTATAAATGTATTCTTGGGTAGGCGCATCGAGAGAAAATATA
>NZ_DATCSD010000125.1:0-18803 GCF_036568665.1 Ohtaekwangia sp.
GGCAAAAAGCTGAGGTGAATTTTTATCGGATGCGTTAGAAAAGAAGAATGGTTCTGCTGCATAGCGAAATGCCTGTATAGCCAGGTTCATGAGTATAGCAAACTTATAGCACGCACCAAACACACCAAGCGCATACTCTGAAGTTTGTCCTGCATAGAATCCCTCCGGCAACCACCACTCGAGTGTGAGACGCGAGAACATTTCGTTTGTCATCCCCGCCAGGCCCATTAACATAATCGGGTATGCATACTGCGACATGGTGAGGAACATAGAACGATTATAATCCGGTCGCCACTGGAGCAAGGTGCGCGCAAAGAATACCAGGTAAAAAGCGTTGGCTATCAGGTTGGCTAGTACTACAAAACCAACACCACGTTCAGGATCGAAAGCTATATATAGGAAGTATATATTCAGCCCCACCAGCACCACGATGTTGATTAATTTACCGGTAACAAACTTGATTGCTTTTTTCTGCAGGCGCAGGCGTGCAAAAGGTATAGCAACAATGGAATCAATAAAGAGTATACATGCGAGCCATATTACAAAATTCGATTTGCCGGGTATAGAAAGAATAGTTGCAATCGGATTGGCAAAGATGATAAAGAGCAATGTGAGTGCTGCACTGATGGAGATAACAACCGTCTGCGCAATGTTGAATATTTTTTTTTCGTCAGCGCCTTCTTTGTTGGCAAAGCGAAAGTAAGCCGTCTCCATACCAAACATGAAGATGATGTTGATAACAGCCGAGTATGCAAACAGCTTGGTAATAACTCCGTATTCATCCGGGGCAAATACTTCGGTGTGGAGTCGAACCAGTAAAAAATTCAGGAAGCGGGGTACTATACTTCCTAAACCATATAGTACTGTTTCTCCTGCTAATCGCTTTATCTTGCTCATGTTTATCTGCTGTGTGCTTCTATATTTTTTAAAGAGAACACACGGTTAACGACCTGTAAAGTTTGGTTTTCTCTTTTCGATAAAGGCAGAAGTTCCCTCTTTGAAATCTTCTGTAACGGTGCAGGCTGCGAAGAGTTCTGCTTCAGATGTATACCCTGCATCTTCAAAGCTATATCCGGCATTTATACTCTTGATAACATTGGCGATAGCAATGGGGCCTTTGCTTATTATTTTAGTAAGCATAGCAATGCCCAGCTCCATAAGTTCTGCCTTGGTGGCAACCACATGATTTACCAGTCCGAGCGACTTTGCCTCCTGTGCGGTAATCATATCGCCCGTCATGATAAGTTCCAGTGCTTTTCCTCTTCCCACCAACTGAGTTAACCTTTGCGTTCCACCGTACCCCGGAATTATCCCAAGATTCACTTCCGGCTGTCCGAATTTTGCATTTTCAGTGGCCAGTCGAATATGACATGCCATAGCCAGTTCGCAACCGCCTCCCAAAGCGAAGCCATTGATTGCAGCAAGTATGGGTTTCGAGGAGTTTTCGAGGGTTTTGAAAAGTTGTTGCCCCTTTTTGGAGAGCTTTAAAGCATCCTCTTTACTAAGCGATGAAAGCTCTTTTATATCAGCTCCTGCAACGAAAGATTTTTCACCGTCTCCCGTAATAAGAACTCCTTTCACATCACTGTTGTAACTGCTTTCTTCTATAATTTCGCGAAGCCTGTCTAGCGTTTCAATATTTAGTGCATTCATAGCATCTGGTCGTGAGATGGTTACGATCAGAATTGCAGAAGAGTAATGTGTTTTGATGACGGACATGACTGTAAGGATTTGCTGCAAAAGTGCAATTAATATTGATAGAGATCACAAGTGTATATGAGAAGGTTTTTTCTGGTTTTAGTAGGAGTATTTGCCATAGCGTTTTCAGTCAATGCACAAACATCTTCAACCAGCGGTGCCTGGAGTACAGGGACAAATTGGATTGGAAATACAGCACCTACCGAAAGTAATATAAGTGCGAATGTAATTGTCAATAACGCCATGACGTTCGCTTCAAGTGCATCTTTTACAGGCTGGGGATCTACAACTATTACGATTAACAATGGTGGTTCAGTGAAAATTACCGGAGATTTATCGATGACCGGCGGAGGTATTAACTTCATTATAAACACCGGTGGTACGTTGGAAGTTACAGGTACTATAACGGCAAATAACAGTTCACAAATTACACTGCAGGGAGGTACTGTTAAAGCCGGAACACTTACGATGCCAAGCTTTCAGAGTTCAAAATTTAACTATACATCAGGAACGCTTACCTTGACGGGTAGTCTTTACCTGGGAGGTAGTGAAGTATTTTCATATACTCCGTCCTTAAGCATTCCAGGAAATGTGACCATCCTTAATGGTTCAGCACTTACAGTAACATCTTTGGGAGGTACTATCGAGTTAAGTGGTTCATCTAAACTTACGTTAAATACGGGTGGCTCTCTTTCACCTTCCAGTATTAACTTTAGTGGGAGCAGCTCAGAACTTGTAGTCGCTTCAGGAACCTTGAATTACTCTTTGGCTCTAACAATCAACAGCGATAACAAGCTTACCTTAAATGCCGGAACAACCAACTTGCAAGCTCTCACTGTTGGAAGTGCAGGAACTGTAAGCATTGCTTCAGGAGCTACGTTAACAGCAACATCACTAAGTACAACAAGCAATAGCAATGCAATTTTTAATAATGCCGGAACAGCGAGTATAACGGGTAGTGTAGATTCATACGGTGTTATTACAAATTCAGGAACCATGAATGTTTCCGGAACTTATACACAGGAAAACTCTGGCAACTCAACAACAAACTCTGGGAAGTTTAATATAACAGGTAATGCATTCGCCTATGGATTGATTCAGTTAAATCCCGGAACATCAGCCGACTCTGATATGATTATTAGTGGTTCACTCACGGTTGATGCTAATCCCTGGGTGATTGTGGGGACTACTGTTTCTGCCTGTGCATCTGTCATAACCTACTATGCAGATCTCGTAGTGAAGACCAATCTTATTCTGATTGGGAGTGGTGACGTCATCGTTCGCCAAAATGGAAGAATGGTTGTTTTCGGTAATATAGTAGCATCCGGTAGCAGTGGCGGAAATCTTGTTACGGTTGACTGTGGAGGGCAAGTTTATGTTGACGGAAAAATAGACCTGGGCACAGGCGGTGGAAACACAGTTACAAACTCTAACAATTCGAGCTCTCGTACGGGTAGTGATGGTAATCCTGTAATCGGACTTTATGTTAACGGCACCACTACAGCGCAAGTAGTTTCCGGTACAGTTGGCACAAAAAGCCAATTGGAAACTAACGATTATGAATTTTTCTTGTGGATAGGTACACTGCCTTCAAGTCCGCTGCCGGTTAAGCTTATATATTTTACAATAAGCGCTATAAATACAGCCAACGTTTCATTGACTTGGGCTACCTCGATGGAAAAAAACTTTAGTCACTTCGAATTGGAGCATGCTGGCAGTGACTTGGCGTTCGCCTCAATTGCAACGATAAATGGCAAAGGTGCCGAGAGCGTAAAAGAAGTCTATAATTTCAACGATCAATTACCCTTTGCCGGTAAGAACTACTATCGCTTAAAGAGCGTGGATTTGGATGGCTCGTTTGAATACTCTGATGTTATTCTTGCGGAGCTGACTGGAAATAGCGGTGTTAAGATCTATCCGACACTCGTTTCAGATGGATTCTTTTTCGTCCAACTAGGTGATAGCTATAGTAAACCTGTTCGGCTTGAAATGATGGATGCCATGGGGCATCCGGTCTATGCTTCCGATCTTACCGAAATTACGTCCACGGTTGAATTCCCCACTTCCGCTTTGTCAGGAATTTATCTGGTTAAACTCTCATCCAGTCAATCAGTTGTGACCCGTATTTTTAAGAAATAAGTGTTACATCATTAGTCGAATTACTTCCCACGTTGATCCCCCGAATGTTCTTAATTTTTCAAATTTGGAATCTTTTGGCAGGATCAAATTGGCACACCTTTCCATTTTAATTTTTTTTCCGAATTACGAAATCGTTTCCGATAGGAGGCTATCAAGTTAATTTTGAGGTTTTATACACCGTTTAAACGCAGAATTTCGCATATTTTGAGTAATTATGCACCATATGACGGTTTTGTAGAAAATATTACATGACCTCTATTGAGGTATTAAATGACCACAAAGGCGTGTCTTGGTAAGCTTCTTGTAAATCTCATTCTGCCCATCCAGTTGTCTTTAGCGGTTAGGCATTTAAAACGAGCTGAAAGCTTGATCGGTAATGTCTGGTCGCAAGGAAAAGAGACATCTGGTTTAAGGATTAAAAACATTTATGAAAACCAGCAAAACACAACAAATTCCTGATTTACTTAATCGTGCTGCAGGATGGTTATCGGTAAAATCAATTACGCTTCTGACGCTGTTTCAGATACTTACTTGTTTTGCATTCGCTCAGGCAACCATGACCGGCAACAGCAGCGGAAATAACTGGGCTGTGGCAGCTAACTGGAGCGGTAGTAACATTGGAGATGTTGTAACAGAAACCGTAACAATCAATACGAACATTG
Source organism: Ohtaekwangia sp. (assembly GCF_036568665.1). GTDB lineage: Bacteria > Bacteroidota > Bacteroidia > Cytophagales > Cyclobacteriaceae > Ohtaekwangia. Next base: position 4,500 of record NZ_DATCSD010000125.1, read on the forward strand.
ATCCGAAGATATATAGTGGTTCTACTTTTACAGTGGGCAGTACCACTATTTCTAACAACAATACACTTACTATAAACTCTGGTGGTACGCTAAACATTGGAGATGCCACTCACACAGCAACCCTTACTACCAATAGTAACATGAACATAAATGTGGCGGGTACGCTCATTATATGGGGAACTGTGAACGTAAATAGCAATATCAACTGGAGCATTTCAGGTACGGTGATCATTAAAGGAAATCTGGTCATGGCAAGTAATGCTAACGTAACAGTATCTGGTAATCTTCAGATTGACGGTAATCTTCAGGGAAGCAGTAACACCAATGTGTCTGTGAGTGGTAATGTTAAAGTTGGAGGTAATATTAATGTAGGCGGTGGTTCTAATGCATCAGCTTGTGCCTCTTGCTTTACTCGTGGAGGAACTTGCACCGGTCCTGCATCTTTCTGTGGTAACACAACGCTACCTGTAAAGTTGATTGAGTTTGCTGGCGAGGCCGTTGCTACTGGTAACAATATTCACTGGGTAACTTCTATGGAGAGGAACTTCGATTACTTTGAACTTGAAAGAGCAGGTAAAGACCTGGTGTTTGAAACGATCGGCACTATTAAAGGTAAAGGCGGATTGGATATAACTACTTCCTATCAATTTATCGATACGAATCCATTGGCAGGTAACAACTATTATCGACTGAAGAGTGTTGACCTTGACAACTCTTATGAGCACTCTGATCTGATTCACGTTGAGTGGAATGGTTCTGCAACCGGAGCTATACTATATCCGACTATCGTTACCAAGTATTTTACAGTTGATCTGAAAGATGAACTCTCTACATCGGCTAACCTGGTAATGATCGATGCAGTAGGGAATGCCATGTATAAAACTCAACTGAGCAGCTCTCTGTCAACAATAGAAGTGCCTGACTATATCAAGCCTGGTGCTTACTTAGTGAAAATTGCTACTTCGGCAGGACAAAGAACTATCCGGATACTGAAGAAGTAAACCGAATAGTATATATAAGAATATCAGAGCCATGACGGAAGATTCTTCAGAATATCTTCCGTCATTTTTGTTAGATCAAATTTAGGTTCCCACCCCCAGTCAATGCGAGCAGCCGAATCGTTTATAGACTTTGGCCACGAGTCAGCAATAGCCTGACGAAAATCCGGATTATAGCTGATCTCAAATTCAGGTATATGCTTCTTGATTTCGATTGCTATCTCCGAAGGACAGAAACTCATGGCTGATATATTGTAGCTGCCGCGCTCGTTGATCTTCTCGGCAGGTGCTTCCATTAAGTCAAGCGTAGCTTTTACAGCATCATCCATATACATCATGGGTAAATATGTATCGGATTTCAGGAAGCACTCAAATTTTTTATCGGTCAGTGCTTTAAAGAAAATATCAACCGCATAGTCGGTTGTGCCTCCTCCGGGTTTTGTTTTGTAACCGATCAGCCCAGGGTAACGAAGACTTCTTACATCCAATCCGCGATTCTTATAGTACCACTCACACCAGCGCTCACCAGCTTGTTTACTGATGCCATATACTGTGGTTGGATCCATCACCGTGTCTTGTGGTGTTTTAATCTTAGGAGTTGTTGGTCCAAACGCAGCGATGGAACTCGGCCAATAAACTTTTTCTACTTTATACTCAACAGCAGCATCAAGCACCAGTATGAGGCTTTCCATATTCAGGTTCCAGGCAAACTTCGGATTTTTTTCTCCCGTTGCTGAGAGCACGGCTGCCAGGTGATAAATCTGTGTGAATTTATTTTTCCGGATAAACTCAATAAACTCTTTCTCTTTGAGTACATCCAGTATTTCAAAGTTGCCGGTTGCCAGTATACCCTGAGGTTCCTTTATGTCTGTAGCAATTACATTTTCTTTACCGTGCAAATTCCAAAGACCTTGTGTTAATTCAGAACCCAACTGTCCGCCTGCCCCGATTACAAGAATTTTTTGTTTACCCATTGTCTATATATTAAGTGTGTTTTAGAACTCCCATCTTTACTACCACCAGTTGAGTGGATTTTGTAAGAGATAGTTCGTTAAAAACGCGGGGCGAAATTACCAAAATTTAGCAATCACCTATCCTACGTTAGGATTCGTTTTACATTAACTTTGCATCCGTGAATTTTGAGGCTTATTTATCTTCGAAGAAAATTGATTCGGCTGCTTTCAAAAAAGCAGAACCCGTTCTTTGGGAGTCGTGGAGAAAAGAATTTGATCTGATTCATCCCAACAGCTTTACAGCACAAAAACTTTATTTAATAAATCCGATCCGCAGAAAATATCAACTGGCATTGGAGACATTGCCTGAAGTGATTAAATCTGTTGAGAAAATATCGGTGGCAGAAACTGCAGTTACTCAACCATCTGTTGAAGCAACAGGAACTCCTGTTGCTAAACCTGCAGTTGCACGCCCAGTGATGAAACCAAAATTACCGACATCACCTCCGTCAACTGCGACAACATCATCAGTTCCGCCACCATCAACCACCACAACGCCAGAAACTTCTTCAACAGAACAAGCGGCTCCTAAACCAGCGAAGCCGGTTATGGTAAGACCTGTGATGAAGCCCAAGCCAATAGTAACAGCTCCGAGCGAAGAAGCTACACCGCCAACTCCTGAAACAAAACCAGATGAAAATATAGGCAGCGATACCATTGCAAAAGATATACCGCCTAAACCTGTTAAGCCGGTTATACCCAAGCCTGTTATCAAGCCACCGAAACCCAAAATGGAATAGCACATGTATAAAAAACTTCAACCTGTTTTAGAAAAAGAATTGCAGAGTATACGCGAAGCAGGACTTTTTAAAAAAGAAAGAATCATAACCACACCACAGGGCGCAGATATACGCACGAGTGACAACAAAGAAGTGATCAACTTCTGCGCGAATAATTATCTCGGTCTTTCATCGCACCCGCGCGTAATTGAAGCTGCCAAGCGTGCTATCGATACGCATGGTTTCGGTATGTCGTCTGTTCGATTTATATGCGGCACACAGGATATACACAAAGAATTGGAACGTAAGATATCGGAGTTTCTGGGAACAGAAGATACTATACTATATGCAGCGGCCTTCGATGCGAATGGTGGTGTCTTTGAACCGCTTTTAGGTGCTGAAGATGCGATCATCTCGGATGAGCTCAACCATGCTTCCATTATAGATGGCGTGCGCTTATGTAAAGCCATGCGCTACCGCTATAAGCACAACAACATGGATGATCTTGAGAAACAATTACAGGATGCTAAAGCCGCAGGTGCTAAACAGATCATTGTTGTTACTGATGGCGCATTCTCGATGGATGGAACAATAGCACAGATGGACAAGATCTGTGATCTGGCTGATAAATATGAAGCACTGGTAATGACCGATGAATGTCACTCATCCGGATTTATAGGAAAAACAGGAAGGGGGGTGCCAGAGTATCGTGGCGTGACGGGACGTGTAGATATAATTACCGGCACGCTGGGTAAAGCACTCGGTGGAGCATCGGGAGGTTTTACTTCGGGTAGAAAAGAAATTATAGAGTTACTTCGTCAGCGTTCAAGACCATACCTGTTCTCGAATACATTGGCACCATCTATCGTAGGGGCATCGATAGAAGTATTCAATATGCTCTCGGAAACAACGGCACTTCGCGATAAGCTTGAAGAGAATACAAAGTACTTCCGCACAGAGATGACAAAGGCTGGCTTTGATATTAAGCCGGGTGAACATCCTATTGTTCCGATCATGCTATATGAAGCTCCGCTGGCACAACAGTTTGCTGATAAATTATTGGAGAAAGGAATTTATGTGATCGGATTCTTTTATCCTGTTGTAGCAAAAGGACAAGCCCGCATTCGTGTACAAATTTCTGCAGCACACGACAAGCACCATCTCGATAAAGCGATCAAGGCATTTACAGAAGTAGGCAAGGAGCTGGGCGTGATTAAGTAAATGGCATAAAGCAAAAAGCTTAAAGTTTAGAGGAGCTTATTAGATGAAGCAACTCCTAACTTTAAGCTTTCTGCTTTTTACTGTCAGCTTATTTATTTGATTCCAAAATCCTTCTTACGTTTCTCAACAATCTCGCCCATCTTGGATGTATCGCGGCTCATGAGGCCAAACGCAGGATCGATGTTACGCGAAGGGAAAAAGTATATACTGCCTTTTTTTCCTTTTACTCTCAGCTTATATAGGTTGAGGTACGGAACAATTTTCAACGACTTTACTTCGGGCCACTCGAAACGTACGTTACGATGACCTTCGAGAATAACGATTTTGTTTTTGCCAATGGCAACACGTCTGATCTTGTCAGTGATGAAGGAGAAAATAAACAGACAGATTAAACCGATCGTGAAGAAGATCAATGCCACGAAGAAACTCTTCGCGTTGAACTCGCGCTCGATGATGATGATTCCTCCTACGGTCCATTGAATAAGAGTTAGAACCAGGAAGAAATACTTGGCGAAATAAAATTTAACGGGACTGGCCTCTACCATTTTCATTTACCCTGATTAAAATAACTGTATCAAAATTACGACAGAAGTTACTAAAAAGTTTTCTCGTTAAAAAACTTTCCTTACACCTATACTTTTGTCTCTACTCTTCGATCACTACCGGAAAGTCCTGACCCCGACTAAAAGTATAGGGATACTGCGGCTTGCCTTTTAACTGGCGTGTCATCTCCGGCACCTGATCGTCAATGTATGACTTCAACTCGTAGATGGTAACCTTTCCGTCTTTCGGTGCACCATCCGCAGCACCTTGCAATGCCTTGATGAGTACATATGTGAACAGCCCGTGACCCAGCTCGGCAAACTCTGTAGCGAACTGCTCGCTGCCAGCGGAGGCCATCACATGTATACCGGCACTGCGCGATAACTGAGCGATCGCTTTCTCCTCTCCGGCACCACGTGTAGCGAGTAACTCTACCGAGCCTCCTGACTGACACGCATCCATCACGATAAGTTGTTTTAACGCTTTTATCTGCTTGAGTTTTTCCTGCAGTACACTCGCTTCAATAGCATCTTTGTGCAATGATGATTGATCGTATAAACGCAGGTTATCAGTCGGTATAAAATAGAACTTGTCGTCTACCATACTACCGTGCCCTGCGTAGTAGAATATAAATACATCTTCCTGGCTGATCTTGCTGCTGAGCTCATCCATTGTTTTTAATATCTGCTGGCGCGTAGCATCGTTGTCATATAGTGTGTGAAGCTCGATATTCTTGAAGAGGTTCGCGCTCTTCTCATCTACAATCTTGCTGAACGACTCGGCATCGGGCTTGGCATAGTTGAGATTGAGTTTGCTGTTTTTATACTCATTGATACCCACAGCCAATATATAGCATGTGCTGCTCTTGGACGGATGCTCGGAGAATATCTCGGTAGTGTGCTGGTCTGACTCGATCCTGTCTTTGTTGCTGGCAACTACCGAAAATGTATTGGTTCCTCCAATGAGATCAATGACTTGCTTGTAAGTGGTTGACTGACCTTTTGATGAAGGGAATTTCAAGTCCTGATGATTCAGTGCTATACTCTTGCCGTTGTGAAGCAGGCGAAGGTTTTCAGCTCCGGCACCATTGTCGGTGATCTTTATATATAACTCGGCCTTGCCTTGCACTGCCGGCAAAACAGCTACCCGTACCGTTGGCGGAGGTGAACTGTTCAGCTTTCCCTGTATACCTTTCTTTTCTTCGCCACCTCGGTTTTGAAAAATCTTAGGAAGTAAATCCGGTCGATAAAATTCCTGGAAGAACTGATCAACAGAGTATGTTTTTACGCCATTAACAAAGTGAATGAACTTGCGGGCGTCATCCGTACCATTAAAGTAACCTTCCGGATTTTTTACCATCCAGTCTTTTTCTCCTATATGGATATGTTCGAAAAATTCTTTGCCCGTTGCAAGGTCCCAGAACTTGGTTACACCATCCAGGCTATGGCTGATCAACATCCTGTTATCCGGACTGAACAGTAACGTTGTGATCTCGGCATTATGTCCTTCAAAAGTTTTTACTACTTGCGATGTACCTATATCCCACACGCGAATAATGCGGTCTGCTCCTGCAGAGTATATTTGTTTGCCGTCCGGATGAAAGATCGCCATGTGTACTGCTCCGCGATGGCCTTTCAATTTTTTAGTCATCAGTCCTGTGCTCATATCCCACAGGCGAATGCTGCCATCCCAGCTCGCACTCATCAATGTTTTCTGGTCGCTGCTTAACCGTATGGAAGAAATTACATCGGTATGTCCAATGAAATTACGAACCTCTTTTCGTGTATCCAGTTCCCATAGTTGTAAGGAATGATCGAGTCGTGCAGTAATAACATAAAGATCAGTTGGATGAAAGAGGACATTGTATACCGAGTAACTGCCAAAGTCAAAATAGGTAAGCATCTTGCCGGTGGCTAGATCATGAATTTTCATAGAAGCATCCCAACTGCACGACACCGCTGTTGTTTCATCGCTATTGAAATGTATATCGAAGATGGGCTCACGATAACTTTGTATCACTTGCAGCGAGTCGCCTGTCTGCAAATCCCACAGCATAATCTTGCCATCGCCACCACCCGTTAACAGCTTGCGTCCGTCTTTGGAAAGATCGTAGCACAGTACACCTTTTTTATGCCCTACGTATTCCATAATGGTTTTGCCAGTAGCTATATCCCAACGTTTTACTTTGGTGCCGAATTTACCTTTGATCAACGTCTTGCCATCGCGCGAAACCAGCAGCGAATTTTTGAAGCGTACATACCGCGCTATATTTGATTCCCAGTAAAAATTCGGATCATAGTTCAATCCTCCTTTGTCGCGTGTATTGAGAAAGCCGGTGAGTGTTCGTTCTATCTTCTGCGTCTCTATATTCCAGCTAAATGCCGTGTTGTTATCGCAGGTGATAAAGAGATGTTTGTTGTCGTGACTGAATGTTATTTCATGAAAGGCTCCTTCTTCTGCCTGCAAAGTGGCAATAGCCTGTCCGTTGGCTTCGTTCCATACTGTAATATCTTTCTCCGTTGCACGAGCCAGCTTCTTTCCATCATCACTGATCGCGATGCCCTTCAGGTCTTCTTCTCCTTTCGGATACTCGTGTGTAACTGTTAATGACGAAAGAGTATATTTCCGGCCAACACTGTTGTGCGGTATAGCATAGAGCGACTTACTATCGGTACTAAATTCAACACGCGTGCCGCATCCGCCACAGAACCCTTCTTCTATCATCAGATCTTTTACAAGCTTCCAGGTAGAAGTTTCGTATAGACTTGCTTTGCGATTATCATGACCGAAGGCAACCCAACGTCCATCTGCACTAACACTGATATCCACACCACTGCCTAAACCTTTATCCGGATCAACAGGACATTTGGCAATCGGCTTCCGCGTTTTAAAATCGTATACCACAGCGGTATCCCCATAGCCGGAGTCATTGTAGCCGGCATGGATAAAGAAACGCATCTTCGGATCAACCGCTATATCGGTAATATAGTCTATGGTGGTAACGGTATAAAGTTCTTTACCGGTAACTACGTCCCACATGCGTATAGTCTTGTCGTTACTGCCGGTGAGGAGTAATTTACCATCACTCGTAAATTGTAAACTTGTAACGGTGGCTTCATGGCCAAGAAAACTTCGTACTTCGCGGCCTGTGCTTACTTCCCAGAGTTTGGCAGATTTATCTTTACTGCCAGTGGCAACATAATTACTGTCGGGACTAACCGCGACTGATACAACAGCCAGTTCATGCCCTTTCTGCACAATAGTCTCCAGTGATTGTGAAAATGAAACGGTAACGATCAGGACGAAGAGGAGGGTAGGTATTGATCTCATGCCGGTATATATAATTCTGGCATGAAGGTAACAAGAATTACGCTTTTGCTGCGGGGGCCGAAGTCTCCGTTGATTCCGGTTCTTCTTCGATCGTTATTTCTTCCCAGTTGGCGGGTTCATCGTTGCGCAGGTATTCCAGAATTTTTAACTCAACCTGTTTCAATTTAAGGGCGCGCAAATATTTACCATTGCGGGCTAGAATAAGGCGACCAGTCTCTTCGGAGATAGCGAGCACCAGCGTATCGGTACTTTCTGACATGCCCACAGCCGCTCTGTGGCGCAAACCAAAATTAGGAGGAAGATGATCATTCTCGCTCACTGGTAATACACAGCGCGCAGCTCGTATACGACCTTTGTGTATAATCACAGCACCATCGTGCAGCGGAGAATTTTTATTGAAGATGGAAATAAGCAATCGCTTGTTTACTTCAGAGTCTAAGGCATCTCCTGTTTGAGCATAGAACTTTAATTCAGTATCGCGCGAGAAAACAACGAGCGCACCCGTCTTGGTGGCCTTCAGTGTTTTCACGGCTTCGATCACTTGAAGTATATCAAAGTCATCGTGGTATTGATGACGCCAGTTAGATATAGTCTTGAAAAAGTTCTCACGAAACTCGGTGCTTCGCCCGATCACCAATAGAAATTTTCGTATCTCCGGTTGAAAGAGAATGATCATGGCCAGCACACCTACACCCATAAATTGTCCGAGTATAGTAGAAAGCAATTCCATTTGGGCGGCCCGCACAATGAGGTATACCAGGTATAGCGCGAGCATTCCTAAAAATATATTTACAGCAATACTACCGCGGATGAGTTTATAGATCTGGTATAGTAAAACACTTACCAGCGCTATATCGATGAAATCAACCCAGCTTACCTCCAGAAATCCTATTTTAAAAAGAAAGATCATCCTGAAACAAAAGTAAGTAAAAGTATTGGCTGACAATTACGATGCCATGCCTTTAACCGTCTGCTGCATAACCTTGCCGGTAAGCGTCACGGCCTCAACGGCAGCCCGCACATCGTGCACACGCAGTATGCCGGCACCTTTCAGCAAAGCTATAGTATTAAGTGAAGTGGTGCCGTTGAGCGCCTCTTCGGGTGTTGTTGACAAAGTTCGCCAAATCATCGATTTGCGCGAGAGCCCGGCCAGTATAGGTTTACCCAATATTTTAAAATGATTGAGATTGTGAAGCAACTCAAAGTTCTGCTCAACAGTTTTGGCAAAACCAAATCCCGGATCGATTATGATATCAGAGATTCCCAGTTGATGCAATACGTGTATCTTCTGATGAAAGAAATCAATAATGTCTTTTAGGAGATTATTATATGCAGTTTCCTGTGTCATAGTCTGAGGTGTACCGCGCATGTGCATCAGTATATAGGGCACTTTCAGTCGGGCTACCGTTTCAAACATGGCAGCGTCTAACGTTCCGCCCGATACATCATTTATCATGCATGCGCCTTCAGTAACAGCGGCACGGGCTACTTCACTGCGAAATGTATCGATGGATATAAAAGTTTCCGGGAAATTCCTGCTGATGGCGCGTATCGCTACCGTTACACGCTTCAACTCTTCCTCTGTGGTAATTTCTGCAGCACCAGGTCTTGTAGAGTAGCCGCCAACGTCAATAAAGGTGGCTCCTTCCTGTATCATCTTTTCAGCTTGCGTCAGTATTTCAGCTTCAGAAATATACCGGCTTCCGCTATAAAAGCTGTCAGGCGTTATATTCAGAATCCCCATCACTTTGGGCGTGTGCAGGTCTACCAGCCGCCCGTGAAGGTTCAGTGTTTTGTTTGTGGAAAAAAAATTATTTTCGAAACCGGATTTCATGCCCGTCAATAGATGGAATTGTCGTTCAAATTAAGAAGTTTGCGAGCTAAAGTTTTATACCTTGATCGAAAAAACATCCCAGGAATATAAAGCGGTTATTGCTACCTGCAAGTCGCTGTTTGAGAAAAAGACGCGTGATTACGGCACTGCCTGGAGAATACTGCGGCTGCCGTCTATTACCGACCAGATCTATATCAAAGCCCAGCGTATACGCAGTATCCAGGAGAAGGGTGTGCAGAAAGTAGGTGACCCGATCCGCGATGAATTTATAGGCATCATCAACTATTGTATTATTGCTTTGATCCAGATTCAACTGGAAAAATCGTCAGCGCTCGAATTACAGTTCGAAGAGCTGGAACCTTTATATGATGGTGCTGTGAATGAAACGTTCGATTTGCTTCAGAATAAAAATCACGATTATGGCGAGGCCTGGCGCGAGATGCGGGTAACCTCTATCACCGATATAATCCTGATGAAGTTGTTGCGCGTAAAACAGATTGAAGATAACCAGGGTAAAACACTGGTGAGCGAAGGTGTAAAAGCGAATTACCAGGACATGATCAACTACGCTGTGTTCGCATTAATTAAGTTGTAACGGCTGACGAAACTATACAGGCATGAGAAAGTTTATTGACCAGTTTTCAAGATTTTTTATAGGTATACTTTTCATTTTTTCCGGATTGATCAAGTTAAATGACCCGATCGGTACGGAAATAAAAATGGAAGAATACTTTGAAGTATTTGCCGATGACTTCGGCTCCTTCTTTCTATTCTTCAAGCCGTATGCACTGGAGATAGGCTTTGCCCTTATTGTGCTGGAAGTGGTGCTGGGTATAGCCGTGCTGATCTTTTATAAGATGAATATCACAACCAAAGTTCTGCTGGGACTGATTGTATTCTTTACTTTCCTCACATTCTACTCGGCATTCTTTAACAAAGTAACAGACTGCGGATGTTTTGGCGATGCTATAAAACTTACTCCGTGGCAGTCATTCACAAAAGATGTAGTGCTGGTGGTATTTATACTGCATTTATTCTGGTATCGAAAAACGTATCAACCCGTGCTATATACCAAAGAAGGGAACATAGTTATACTGATATCAACCATAGTGTGCACGGGGCTTGGTATATATGCGATTCGTCATTTACCATTCATTGATTTTCGCGCCTATAGAATCGGTAATAATATACCGCAGCAAATGCAGCCGCAGGAACAACCTGTTTTTGAATATGTATTTCAGCGGAAGGATAATGGCGAAGAGGTACATTCAGAGAAATATCTGGGTGATACACTGGTATATAAGTATGTAAGTGTTCGCCAGACTAACGAAGACAAAACGAAAGCGAAGATCACTGACTATAGCGTTTCTACTGTGGAAGGTGAAGATATAACGCAAAGTACATTTCAAGGAGAAAAGCTTCTCTTTATTATTTATGATGCATCGAAAGCGTCCGTTAATAATATTGATAAAATTCGTCAGTTAGTAAAAGACCTCGATGGTAAAGTAGAGATGATGGTGCTTACAGCTTCCAGCGCAGAGCAATTCGAAGCCTTCCGTCACGAGCATCAACTGGCAGTGCCGTATTACTTTGTAGATGCTACTGTATTAAAAACTATTATCCGTTCCAATCCTGGTATAACTGTATGGAAAGACGGAACCGTAAAAGGGATGTGGCATCACAACGATACGCCTGAAGCTTCGGAGGTGCTCGAGAGATTAAAAGATTGAAAAATTAGAAGATTTAAATAATTAGAAGATTTTAAGATTTTAAGATTTTAAGATTGAAAGATTGATGGTTCATCATCTTTCGAAATAAAATCTTAAGTGGTCTGAAATTCCTAATTTTTTTAATCTTCCAATTTTATAATCTTTCAGTCCTTCAATTCTGAATCTTTCAATTTTTTAATCTTCCAATTTTACAATCAAACAAAATGAAAGTATATCTGATAGGAATGCCGGGGTCTGGTAAAACAACGCTGGGGCTACCGCTTGCCGAGCATTTGGGTATTCCGTTTGTTGATCAGGATAAGGAAATAGAGAATCGTGAGGGAAAAACTGTGCAGCAGATTTTTGCTGAGCGGGGAGAGGATTATTTCAGACAAGCAGAGTCACAAGTATTGCGCGAGTGGGCTGCTGCGCAAAAGAGTTTTGTTATGGCTACCGGTGGAGGTGCTCCTTGTTTCTTTCAGGGTATAGATGTCATTAACGAATCGGGCATAAGTATATTCTTTGATGTATCGGTGCAGGAGTTGTTAAAGCGCGTGGCAAAAAATAAAGAGCGCCCGCTGCTGCATGCAGCCGATCTGCAAGAGAAAGAAGAAAAGTTAAAAGCATTGTATACGAACAGGATGCCGACCTATAGGCAGGCACATATTATACTTGATCATCCTACCTATCAAAGCCTGCTGAAAGCTGTTCAGTTCAGAAAGTAAATCCGAATGTGATCATTGATGTGGTAGTCTTGTTGGTAATGCTTACCACCGGCTCTGATCCATCGGCCAATGTATAGGGGCTATAATAATTGCTGGCTTTCCGGTTTATGAGAGCGAAATCGGCAAAGAACTTTTTCAGCTTAACACCTACACCGCCACTGATACTCTCGATCTTGTTACTATAGTTGCTGTTCTGAAAAGTGTTGCTCTGAATGTTATACCCTCCGCGCAGGCGGAAGATATTGTAGCGAAGTTCTGCACCTATGCGATAATTGAATACTGCTTTGTATAGCGATTTGATCTCATCATTATCGCTGGAAAAAGAAACATCGGTCACATTCGAGCTATAGCGCGATTTGGCAGGATTGGTTCTTTCAATGTCAGCCGAGATAAAACCGTATTTCGATATCAAGGCTATACCTGCACTCAGTTTCAAAGGCGTTGTAAGGCTATAGTCAGAAGTAATTTCGTCTGTCGATGCTGATTCATTATTCAGGCGCACGTTCTGGCTGCCATCCCAATAATCGTAGTTTTTCCAGCTTGATGACATCGAGGCATTGTATGTTTCAGTGAGCTGATAGTATGTAGGCGATGTGAATGATAAACCTACCTGTAGAAAATTCAACGGCCGGGCTATAGCACCCAGCGTTACGTTCACACCATTACCTCGCACATTCAGATCTTCGGATAGTTGCATGTTGTTGATCACATCCGAGCTATAGGCTTCGCTATATACTTTCTGTGTTTCGTAATGCAGCGTGGTAATGCCCAGGCCTCCACCAAAAAAGATCAGATCTTTATAGTTAGCCCCATAAGAAAAATTCCATTGGTATGATCTGCCTTTGGTTGTTATTTCTTCATGTTGATCGGATTCAATGGGAGCATCGGTAAAATATTCTGTTTCAGAACCGGGAGGATCCAGTAGCGTAGAGGGGCCTATCAGGTAATTATAGTACGCGAGTCCGGTAGGTGTGTTGTATTGATACTGGTCTTGATCGAACTGGCTGGTGTTATCACCATTGGCCTGCTCCATAAAATAATCTACAATGGAAGAGGTTGTGTTGTGACCTGAATATATAGTGGAGTTATTAAAGTCGTTGATGCGCGAATAACTTATACCGAAAGACCCTCCTTTAAAATCTCCGTCAGTATCGCGCTTCATATTCAGCACGAGGCTGAAGCCCGGTATATTAAATTTGGAGAGACTCTCTTCATTGGAAGAGCCATTGAGTGTAGCCTGTGTATTGTAGAAAGTAAGGGCAGGAGTAAAGGTAAATTCCGAGCGGTTATACATGCCAAGCCCGGCAGGGTTAGAGAGTGCTGAGCTATAGTCTCCGCCTAAAGCTATTTGTGTTCCTCCCAGTCCTAATATACGTGCACTTCCGGCTGGCTGCGTTCTGCCAAATAACAGGGCAGACTCTGCATAGCTCTGCGCCAGTGCATGATAATTTATCGACAAAAGAGTAACACTCAGGATAATCCCAATACTTTTCTTCATCACCACAAAAGGAATTTAATTTTCTACGCTAAAAAATCAGTGTCTGGTTCTGCCGCCACTGTGCGATCCGCCACCACTGCTGCCACCTCCGAATGATCCGCTACTTCTGCCACCACCATCAAATGAACTGCTTCTGGATGGCGTGAAGGAAGAATTGTTGGAGCGGTTGTTTGAGTTTGAATCAAAGAAACTGCTGCTACGTGTAGGGGCTGAGTTGTGCCAGTTGTTATTGTTAGAAGGTGAACTGCTTTGTTGTGTTGTAGTACTTCTCCACGATCTGTTGTAGTACTCGTTCGAACTACGCGTTGTAGTTGTAGTAGACGGAGTATATGAACTGGAGAAACGTCCATTGGTAGAACCGCTGTTAGTAGAGGTTGTACTGGTAGCACGTGTACGGTTACCCGTTGCTGGAGAAGTATAGCTTGTGTAATGCTCGTTCGAAACAATAGAGGTTCCTCTTGTTCCACGTCTTCCATACACTACGTTGCGTCCGTTGTCAGAACCGTTGTTTACTACTACAACAGTAGTTGGGTATCCGTACCAGCCAGAGTATCCGGCACCATAACCGTAGCCATAAGGTCCCCATGCAGAAGTATAGCCACAATACGGTCTGTTCCAATAGTTATAGTTACCGCCCCAGCCATAGTTCCATGAACTGCCCCAGTAGTAGCTGAAAGAGGTAGACCAACCGTTGTTCCAGTACGGATCATACCA
>NZ_DATCSD010000126.1:0-4867 GCF_036568665.1 Ohtaekwangia sp.
GATCGATGCCCTGGACGCAGAATTACCACCAATGCGTTTCTTTGTTTTACCGGGCGGTCATCCATCGGTGTCATGCTGCCATGTAGCCCGCACGGTATGCCGCAGAAGTGAGCGACTCATTATAGCATTACAGCAACAGGAAAATGTACCGGCAGAAGTAATCCAGTATATGAACCGCCTCTCCGATTATTTATTTATACTCAGTCGTAAAATGTCGCAGGAGTTGAATGCAGAGGAAACTCCGTGGAAAGCGAGATTTTAGTTTCAGGTTTCAAGTTTAAAGTTCAAATGTGCTCTGATTCGAGGTAAACCCTGAACCTTAAACTTGGAACCTTGAACTTAGAATGTATCGTAGAAAGATTTACGTCTCTCCAGTTTCAGGTCTTGCAGTATGCTTGCCTTTACGTTGATGGTAAAGTTGAATGACTGGAATCTTCCGAAGGGAGTCCAGTTGAGGTGTAGTGCCCAGCAGTGAAGATCGCGCGATATACCGAGGTTGGTCTGGGTAAATTCTTTCGACTCAAAGTGATAGCCGGTGCTATAGGTAATTTTCCAATATTGCGATAGTGATAAATCACCATTAGCCGTAACGGTTTGTACAACCGCAGGATCATTATTTACTGTGTGGGTATAGCTTACGTTATAGCTCACATTCAAACTCCAGGGTATATCAAAGTCTATATAGGCATCCGGGTTCTGTATCAGGAAGTCTTTCTCCTGCTGTGGTAATTGTGACTTTGCTATCTTCTCCCGGCTGGTTGTATTCTTATTGCGCTTCTTCGGGTTCAGGTTGGTACTCATAGCCAGAGTAGCACTGGTTATACGACCTATATGTCCGCTCTGCCACGCATAGTATTTTGTTCTTCGCTCTTCCGGCTCTTCTCCTTCTACAGGAAACATTCTATAGTTATACGGATCGAGCGTAGCCGACAGGTTCAGGTTAAGAGTGTTATCGAGTATATTGGTGTTGGCTGCCATGCTGATGGGCGCCAGTTTGAATGAGTCGGCAATCAAATTATAGCTTGTACTAAACGAGAGGTTGTTCAGCAGCATTACTTTGCGCGCTACAGAATCTTCTACACCCTGCACTTTTGCTTCAAGGTTGTTACCTAAACTAAATCCGATGGAGCCGGATTTACCGGTGTTGGAACCGCCGTATACAAAACCATCGTGATACGATTTATATACATACTTTCCGCTACCGGCTGCATAACCCGGATCTTCAATCTTCTGAAAATAGTTACTATTCTTGGTAAAGTCAGGAGTATATCCTAACGATATAGAAGGGTTTACAATGTGACGGATCGCCTTGATTTTGCTTCGCTTGATAAAGTATGTACCATACATACGCGTGGTTAAGCTTGTGCTAAACGAATAGTTAGCTATCCGGTTAAAGCCATGCTCCATATAGTCTTTTACGATCGTTCCGTTTTCAACTTTCCAAACTTGTTTCTCACCATACCATTTCTCATCATAAGTCACAGAGGGTGATATAGTAAAATATCGCAGTGCTTTAAATGAGAACGACATCGGTAAAGAATGGCGCATACCTTTTTTACCATTGGCGAAGAAGGTGCCGAAGTTGTTGAACGTAAACGGTGCTATACTATCCTTGGTAGCATCGGTAGTTAATCGGCCGAGGTTATTCGTTACGCGATTGGATGCTGCCATCGAATATGAAATGGAGAAGTTATCCAGCGGCCCACTGGTTCCCCCACTCTTTTTCTGAAACGGGTATATATTCGTCATGTTCAGCGTCATGGTGGGCAGCGACAAGTCTACGTTCTTGGTAACAAGATCCTGGTTGTGGCTCATGTTCAAACCAAGGGTAAACGGTGTGCCTGAAAACTTTTTGCTATAGGATATATTCGAACTGAGCTTGGTAGATATATTACTCAGCGTGGTAGTGCTTTGTGTAAGCGTATTGATATAGTTATTCTTATTGAAGGTCGATGTTGCCGCGTTAACAGAGGCGGAGAACCTGCCGGTACCTTTTGATTGTGGTGAATGACTCCACGTTAAACGAAAGTCTTTTGTAAAATTCTGTGTTTCGATCTTATCATCCGAATCCGGGTTCTTCGAGTAGGCAAAGTTGAGGGAACCACTATAGTGATATTTCTTCAGGTAACTGGAGTTGGCATATAGCGCATGGCCGCCTTTGGAGTATATATCTCCTGTTAGGGCCAGCTTCATATACTCACTTATATCAAAGAAGTATCCGCCTCCCCGCAGGTTGAAGCCTCTTCTGCGTTCTTCACCATACGAGGGCACAATAATACCTGATGCGCTCTTGCGTGGCGAGGGGAACATACCAAACAGGAAGCCCAACGGTAAGGGTATATCATTGAACTCCATATAGAAAGGACCGGCCACAATCTTATCGTTCGGAATAGCCTTGGTCTTGGTGGCGCGTATGCGGAAGTGCGGGTGCTCCAAGTTACAGGTAGTATAGCTGTTATGTATACTCAATATCTCGTTCTTTTCATTCTTGAAAGCTGCCTGGCTGTGCAGGTACCCTTCACCTTGTTGCGTTACTACCTCACTGATGCGTGCGCGTTTGGTTTTGAAATTATATACAATGTCTTTTGTCTCGTATAGTTCGGGGCCATTCTTAAATACCGGGTACCCTATCCGTTGGCCGAGCGAATCGCGCCTGCCGTGCGCGGTTAAGGTATTGTTAGCATAATCAATTACTATCTCTTCCGCCTCCAGTTCTATATCGCCATATACTATCTTTGCCTGACCATATAACCATACCATCTGGTTATCGAGGGTAGCGCGTATGGAGTCTTTGGCCGAATAGTTGATGGTTGTTTCAATGTCGCCTTTCGGTGGAGTTTTTAAAGAGTCGGCCTTGAGGGTATCGGCTTTTACAGGAGGAATAGTATCGGTTGGTGTGTTAATTACAGAATCGCTTTTCAGACGGAGTATATCTCCGGGCGTTTTAACCGCTGGCTCCACCTGCGCATAGGAAGCAAAGGATATAATAATGAATAAGATAACAACAGAAAGACGCTGCACAGGGGGTGAGTTGAAAGTCAGGGCTTTAGCTTTTAGTGAAAAATTCACATTTTTGCGTAAAGTTATTGCAAATAGACTGAACATTGTAAGGCCTGTGAAGAATATTGGATTAACTGTGCTTCTGATAGCAATAACCTTGCTAAATTCCTCATCCACCTTCCGAAAGATGGATGCCAAGGTAGATGTAGTGGTCATTGATGCAGGACACGGAGGGAAAGATCCCGGAAATATAGGGAAGACGGCACGCGAAAAAGATATCGCGCTGAAGCTCGCGTTGAAGCTGGGCGAGTATATCGAAAAGAATATGCCGGATGTAAAAGTGATCTATACCCGTAAGGACGATCGCTACCTGGCCCTTGATGAACGTGCCGAGATCGCCAATAAGAACAAGGCCGATCTGTTTATATGTATACACGCCAACTCGCATTCTAACACCAAAGCTTTTGGTACTGAAACATTTACCATGGGTATGCACGTAGATGAACGCAACCTGCAGGTGGCCAAACGTGAGAACTCGGTAATTCTGATGGACGAGAACTATAAAGAACGTTACGAGGGCTTTGATCCTAACAGCCCGGAGTCGTATATACTTTTTACCCTCACACAAAGCGCTTACCAGGAAAGCAGTCTGAGTTTTGCTCAAAAAGTTGAAGAGCAATTCAAGAGTCGCGTGGGTCGCTTTAGCAGAGGTGTAAAGCAGGCAGGATTTGTTGTATTGTGGCGTACCACCATGCCCAGTGTGCTGATCGAAGCAGGATTTCTCTCCAATCCACCGGAAGAAAAATTTTTATTGACCAGCGATGGCCAGGATATGATTGCTTCCGGAATTTACCGGGCATTCAAAGCCTATAAAAGTGAAGTAGAATCCATAAATTGATGGCCAATTCGGTTATCCTGAATAAACAACATTTGTCCCTTACATGAAATTATCCAAAGAATTTAAAGTAGGCCTCTTCATGGTGGTAGGCCTGACGTTGCTGTATTTCGGGTTTAACTTTTTAAAAGGTATAGACTTCTTCTCTACTACCAATAAGTATTATGCCATCTATCAAAACGTTGATAAACTCACAGAATCCAACCAGATATTTCTGAATGGTTATGCCGTAGGTCGCGTAAGTGATATAGAGATACAGCAAAGTAAAGATCGCGTTATTGTAGAGCTGGATATAGATTCTGATATCGTACTCACCGATTCTTCTATCGCTATGCTGAACGGAGAATTACTGGGTGGCCGTTTCATTCAACTCGATATGCGCAACGGTGGCAAGCTCTTAAAGCCGAAGGATACCCTTCAATCGGAAGTAGCCAAAGGCATTATGGACTTTATTACCAAAAATGCAGAGCCGGTTGCATCCAACCTTACCACTACACTGCAAAAGGTAAATGAATTACTTGATGGACTGAAAGGCAACAGCAAACACCTGGACACGTTGTTCAGCCAACTGCAAACAACGCCCGGGCTACTGAACAAAACGCTTGCAACAGCCAACAACAACATCAACGATTTAGGTGTTGAGTTCAAAACCGTAGCCGGTAATCTGAACCATACTTTAACGGAGTTGAAACCAACACTTGCCAACCTCCACCAGCTTTCTGATTCACTAAAAATGATGGAGTTGAACGGTACAGTAAAGAAAGCACAGCAAAGTCTTACAAAGCTGAACGAAACACTGGGCCGCCTCAACAAAGGCGACAACACTGCGAGCAAGTTACTTACAGAAGATACACTCTATGTAAACCTCAACAAGCTGTTGGTTTCTATTGATTCGCTGGCGAAACACTTCAATAAAAATCCACGCCACTTCCTTGCCCCACTCGGCAAGAGCAGCAAAAAGATAGAAAGGGA
>NZ_DATCSD010000127.1:0-3403 GCF_036568665.1 Ohtaekwangia sp.
GTTGATCACGTAGAAATACCAGGTTCAGGTTTTGCCGGTATGATGGTAAAGACAGATCCTCGCTGCGATCTTACTGCTAACCGCGGACATTTTACAATGTATAATGTATCGGTACACGATAACTATGTTCACGATGTGAAAGGCGAAGGTCTATATATAGGTAACTCTTTTTATAACGGCTGGACTGGTAACTCATCGTGTACGGGCACTATGCTTTATCCGCATGATATTATCGGATGTAAAGTATTTAAAAACAAGATCAAAAATTCCGGAGCAGAAGCCATACAGGTTGGTTGTGCTTCATCGGGCTGCGAGATATATAGTAACAACGTGGAGCTCTTCGGGCAAGATCCTTTTGCCAGTTATCAGAACAATGGTATTCAAATAGGCTTGGGTACGGGAGGTTTGATGTATAATAACATTATTAAGAACGGACCAGGTAACGGTATAATTGTTCAGGGTAAAGGCGATAATAAGATATTCAATAACATTGTTATCAATGCAGCAACCAACGGTATATATTGTGATGATGCAACAACCAGTGGTACGCTTGGCCCAGGCTTTACGTTCATTAATAATACAGTGATCAATCCTGGAGATAATGGTTTGAAGATCGCAGCAGAACGTGTAAGCATGAACCACTTCATTAATAACATTGTCATAAATCCAGGTTCAGGTAAATATGTTAACAAAGTAACTCCGGATGTAAAAATGGAGGAACTGAATAACTATTACGATGCAGCAATCGCTAACGTAAAATTTATAAATGCTGCCAACAGTGATTATCACTTGCAGAGTACATCTCCTGCCATGAATAAAGGTGCGAGCGTTTCCTCGTATGGCATTACAACGGATTATGATGGCAAAGCAAGACCTGCCGGTGGTGCGTATGATATTGGTGCGTTCGAATATCAAAGTGGAGGCAGCAATGCAACGCCAACGGTAAATGCCGGTGCTGACAAAACTATAACACTGCCAACTACATCTGTTTCGCTAACGGGTACTGCGAGTGATTCGGATGGAAGTATAGCATCGTATGCCTGGACAAAGGTGAGTGGTCCTACCGTAACACTGGCTGGTATTACAACGGCTACGCTAAACGCAACGGCACTTTTACAAGGCTCCTATACTTTCCGCCTTACTGTAAAAGATAACGCTGGTGCTTCGGCTTATGATGATGTGGTAGTGACTGTAAATGCTACAGCAAAACCACCTGCATCTTCATCAACAATAGTATATCGTATTAATACAGGAGGTTCTGCTATCAGTGCTTCCCCGATGGACTGGGCAACCGATACACAGGCTGGTAAATCAAAATATTTGGATGCAGGAAGCGCGAACTATACATCTGGTGGTTCAACGTGGTCTGGCACCAATAGCACAGGGGCGCCCAACAATCTTTTTGGCCCGAACCGATACTCACCTAATTATGGAGGAACAGTCATGCAATGGAACTTCCCGGTGCAAAGCGGAACGTATCAGGTAAATCTATACTTTGCCGAAACACCCTATACCGGTGGTGTGAAAGTGGCGGGGGGACGTGTGTTTCATGTCAATGCAGAAAACAGCCGTGTGCTAAGTAATGTAGATATATATGCAGAAGCTGGTATGAATGCACTGAAAAAACAATTTCAGGTTTCAGTTACGGATGGCACACTTGACCTGGACTTCATTCGCTCCGTGGGCAATCCGCAGGTAAACGGTATTGAGGTTGTAGCTATGACGGCTCAAACGACCGCAAGAACGGAGGATGAAACACAGCAAATTGAATTTCAGGAAGAGACATCTGATAATGCTATACATGTAAGTCCGAATCCTTTTACCGACAAATTGAACCTCACACTGGATACAACCAGTCATCAGGTTTCTATTGTTCTTCAGGACATGAGTGGATATAGTATATTGAAAGAGGTGCAGGAAGAAGTGTCTTTTGTAACGCTCGACTTTTCTGCAAGAAGAATTCCGGCAGGAGTTTATATTATCACAGTCAACGCTGATGGAAGAATATCCAAGCAAAAGCTGATTAAAAAGTAAACATCTGTTTTTTTCCTAGCCTTACCTGGAGCCGCCCCGAGAGGGGTGGCTTTTTTTATTTATGCAATCATTTTCTTCGCAACTTCAAGGCCACAGGCTAGAGCAGCTTCAACGGTACCCATAGCCGGACCGTGGTAAAAAGCTTCTCCTGCAAAATATAGTGTATCATCAACTGATTTCGAGAGGACATTCAAGGCAGCTATAGTATCAACTGTTTTATAGGCGTACGCTCCTTGAGAAAAGGGATCATCAATCCAATTAATGACCCGTATAGCTTTGATTTGCTGTCCCAACTCTGCGGGTGTACACCCAAAACAATAAGCTAATGATAGAATAGCTTCTTGTGATAATGCACTTTGATCATGACTATGCATGGCTGCCGATGGCCCGGATAACCAACCAGTCAACAATGGTATGGTTGATGGTTTTTGCGTCCACCACGTTGGTATAACAGCATCAGAGAAAAGGAAATGTAATTCAGGCATCGAATGAAATGCTGTGTGGTTGTTTTCCCAAAAGGCTTCTTTAAACTCAACAAGAAATTTTACTACTCCCCCTGTTTCTATTTGTTGAAGCGCATGAATATGTTCCGTTGGCTGCGGTATAAAATGGATTGCCCCTGACCGAAGTACGGCAACGGGAACTGTGATCAGCAATTTTTTTGCAACGTATTGCTGTCCCTGATGTGTTGTTACTTCAACCTGGTTGTTTTTCCATTCGATAGTTTTTACCACGTGATTAAGTTGTAAGACAACGCCTTGCTTCTGACAACAGCTCACCAAAAAATCAATGATCTGCGAATAGCCGCCTTTCAGACGATAGCCCGTCATGCTATCTTCATTTGTCCATTCTTCGCGTAAAGCAAAAGCACTGGCTTTGCTCGCATCAGCGGCATCATAACCCTGAACGAATCGAATAACAGATGTTCTCAGCGATTCATATTTCGAAGCAGTAAAGTGTTTATTTAAAAACGCCTCAATGCTCATGTCTCTGTCAAGCCTCTTTAGTACTTCAATAAACTCTTCCCAGCCATCTTCAAATAAATCTCCATGGTGAAGCTTTCCGTCTTTAACATTCCACGTAGCGCCATCGGCCTCATAATATTCAACACGTGCCTCTTCTGCCAATGCTTTAGTAAAAGGTAAATTGCCATGTATAAATTCTGCACCTGCCTCTACTGGAAAAGAAAAATCCGGAATATGTAATGTATGAATGCGTCCGCCTGCGCGATTACGAGCTTCCAGTATCGTTACAGATTTACCGGCTCCACTCGCATGTCGCGCAGCCATAAGGCCGGCCGCTCCTGCACCTATAATCAGTATATCCGTCATGTTTATATTTCTTTAAAAAATCAGACCGCGAAAGCTAA
>NZ_DATCSD010000128.1:0-11863 GCF_036568665.1 Ohtaekwangia sp.
TGCTACTGTATCGCCATAGTGTATAATAGCGGGATACGAAAACTCATCGCCCTCCTGCCCTACTTCCAAATCTTTGATCACCGGCCATGTTTTACCATTGTCGTATGATATAGCCATCGATACAGGTCGTCTTGCGCCCCAGTTCTTTCCATCGCGATTGTATATCAACACCAATGTGCCGTTATCCAGTTTCGTCAGATCAATGCCGCTGTTGGGATTGGGTAAATTTGTCTTATATACAGGCGACCATGTCTTCCCATAGTCTTTCGAATCACTTCGGCAGATAACACCGGCAGAGCTGCGCAGCAGCATGTGGACTTTACCGGGTGATGATTCCCACAATGTCGGCTGAATGATCCCTTCACCCGGAATAGAATCGCGATTCAACTCCAGAAACGGTGTCGCTTTCCACGTCTTGCCATCATCTTCACTGCGATCGACAAACGCATTCCATATACCTTTCAATTCATTGGATGCAGGTGCCAGCCATGTTCCGTTTGATAGCACCAACACTTTATTTCTTACCGGCCCGCGACCGCCTTTATCGCCCGGCACCAGCTCCTTTGCCTGCGACCATGTTGCACCATTGTCGCGCGAGATCATATACCATGTCTCCCAAACATCTATAGGCTTGCCTACTTTGAAATATAGTATAATAGCACCGGAAGAAAGTCGCTGCAGCACCGGGTTCCAATGCGGCTCCTCACGAAGCTTGGCAACTTCTATAGGAGCCGACCACTGTCCGGGTTTACCTTTGGAGAGCCATATACCTACATCATCATGCTTCTCGTGAGTGCCACCAAACCATGCCACCAGAAATTTACCATCACCCGTGCGCACGAGCGTAGAGGCATGGCATTGTGGAAAAGGACGATTGTCGCCAAACACAAAATCTTCTTCCAGCATCGTTATCTGATTTTGTTGTGATTTAGTTTGCGCTACAGCAATTTGGTTGGAAGCACCGGCCAGTATCAGTATACCGGCCAGTATAGTTTTGCATTTCAATATACACTTCGACATTCGTTGGTCGTTAATCGTTATTAGTTATCCGTTATCGTTAACCGTAAAGAGTACAAAGTACTTTCGGACTTTCCGTCTCCCGGTATTTATACTTCATCATTCGTTGATCGGTGTTCCTTGTTCGATATTCAATTTCCTACAGACGAAATGCAAAATATGTTCCCACAGAATTCACAGATTAACACAGAAGATACACAAAGTATATCAATGCTGTCCTTCGGGTATATATTCGAGCACGGGAGTAGCAGTTGTCTTCAGAACGGTTGGTGGTGAATCGTTTTGTTGTTCGAAGATGATGATCTCATTTTTGCCTTTCTTCAGCCAGCATCCGGGCACATAGAGTGTTTGCTGTGGACCGATCTTCCAATAGCGGCCTATATTATTGCCGTTTACAAATACAATTCCTTTACCCCACCCTTGCATATCCAGGAAAGTATCTCCGGGTTGGTCGATCTCCACAGTGGCCGAATAGAAGACGGGAACACCCTGCACTTTTTTGTTACTGTTCTTCGACAGATCGGGTACGCGTTCAAAAGGAACTTTATACATCTTCCATCCACCGGTAATCTCGAAATCGTTGATCGTTACCGGAGAAATTATACCCTTTGTGCTGTTCACAATATCCGCCCCGTAGTTAATGCGTCCCATGTTTTCTACCAGTATATCCAGCCTGCCGTTGAAAGGTATATCCACCTCTAATGTATAAGTATTCGACTGGCGATTCAGTTCACCAGCTTTCTTCCCGTTAATATATACCAAAGCATAGTCGCGAAGACCGTTTATCTGCAACATTCCCTGGATAGGTTGATTGAAGTTCTTGCTGTATAAAACATAGCCATGTCCCTGTCCTAAATCTTCAAACGAAAGCGGAGTATCGCTGGTAACAGGCTTCACGCTGTTTTTCCATTCGAAGAAATCTACCGATTTAGTCAATGCTATATCGGGCAGTGTGATTACCGGTATCTTCTGTGGAATTTCAGGTATGGTATATTTCACATACTTCTTCATCAGGTCGCGCAGCGCAGTATATTTAGACGTTACCCAGCCGGCTTCGCTGATCGGTGCATCGTAATCGTAACTGGTTATATCGGGCTGAATATTGTGTTCATCATTATAGTTGGCACCCGAGGTAAATCCGAAGTTGGTGCCGCCATGCACCATATAAAAATTGAAATGTATACCGTTCTGCAAATACTTCTCCGTCTGTTTGGCTATATCTTCCGCACCTATACGTGTGAATGGCTCGCCCCAATGATCAAGCCAGCCCGGATAAAACTCGGCCACCATATAGGGACCTTTGTCCTGGTGATATTTATTTACTGCCTTCTTCAGGTTATCAACATTCCCTTCGCCATTGGCGGTGGGTAATATACCGGGCAGTGAACCACCATCGAATAACCAGGTACCATCAGAAGTAAAGAACGGTCCGTCAAAGCCCGCCTCCACTAACATCTTTTGTATAGCCTGGTTATACTGACGATGATCCGCCAAGGCTATATCTTTTCGTTGCGATACATACGAACCAAATTCATTCTCTACCTGCACCAATAGTATAGGGCCACCTTTACTCACCTGCAGGTGTTTTACTTCTGCTGCGAGTTTACTGATATATACTTTGCACGAATCGAGGAATGGTTTATTGTTAGCGCGAATTACCAGGTCTTTATTCTTTGTTAACCACCACGGATAGCCACCAAACTCCCACTCGGCACACGCATACGGCCCGGGACGAAGTATAACATTCAGTCCTTCTTCCTGTGCGGTAGTAATAAAGGCAGCGAGATCGCGGTTACCGGTTTTAAAGTCCCATACGCCCGGTGCTATATTATGGTAGTTCCAGAACACATACGTGGCAATCGTGTTAAGCCCCATCGCTTTCACCATGCGCAGCCTGTGCCGCCAATACTCTTTGGGAATGCGCGCATAGTGCATCTCTCCGGAGTATATCTGCATGGACGTTCCATCGTATATAAATTGACCGTCCTTTACTTCGAAGGTATGTGTTTTCTTTTGAGCGGTTATGCTCAGCGATATACATACCATCAACACTACACCGATCCACTTCACAGCCTTGTTCATCTTTCTCGTTGCTTAATTAATATACCTCGACAGCTGAAATCAGCGGACACGCTTTTGATGCTGTGATGGTTACACGCAGCTTGTCCGTTTCAACCGGCTCCGTTTTGAGAATACGCTTATACCCGATCGTAGTAGCTTCTGCTATTTTTTGCCAGGCGTTATCTTTCCACGCTTCTACTGTAAATGATTTTACACGCTGGCCAAGCTTGATATACTCCTGCAGCACTATATATTTTACCGGGTGCACTCCACCCAGCTCAATCTCCATGCTACCCGTGGTAACATGATCGTCTGTAGCCCAGTAAGTATCTTTGTTGCCATCCGTTACGTTCGATGCCGCATAGGCATCTGCTTCACCACGATAGGATGTAGCCGTAACTTTTGCTTTTGCCGCCAGGTTATTACCGAACGTTGTGTTCAGCAATTCGCGCCAGCCTTTCAATGCCTTTACATCATTCTCATGAATCACACCGCGCTTGTCGGGAGGAACATTGAGTAATAAAGTGGAACCACGGCCTACGGATGTCATATATATATCGAATAACTGCTCCGGAGTTTTCACTAACGAATCTTCCTTCGCATGATAAAACCATCCCGGACGAATCGATACATCTACTTCTGCCGGTATCCAGTGTGTTCCGTTTTCATTGCCTGTGCCCAACAGATTTTCTATACCGCCTTTTCCTGCATAAAGTGTATCCGGCGTAATGGAGTTCCAGTTTGTTTCGCCTGCTATACCACGCTCGTTACCAACCCAACGCACACCAGGCCCTGCATCGCTAAAGAAAATTACATTCGGCTCTATCTCGCGCACCATGTTCAGTGTAGTAGGCCAATCATAATAAGTAGCTCCGTTTATCTTTCGTGTTTCTTTCTTGCCACCATAATAACCATCGCCACCATTGGCACCATCGAACCACATTTCAAACACAGGTCCGTAAGCATGAAACAACTCTGTTAACTGATTGCGATAATAGGTTACATATTCAGGCGAACCATAGTCAGCACGATTTCTATCCCATGGAGAAAGATAGATACCGAACTTCAATCCATTTTTTCTACACGATTCCGATACCAGCTTTACTATATCTCCTTTATAGGGACTGTTCTTAACCGAGTGCTCGGTATATTGTGATGGCCACAAGCAAAAACCATCGTGATGCTTGCAGGTGAGTATAACACCTTTGAACCCGGCATCTTTTAAAGTCGTGATCCACTGGTCAACATGGAGATCAGTCGGATTGAATACGGATGGTTGTTCATCACCATAGCCCCACTCTTTATCGGTAAAGGTGTTGGTAGTAAAATGCACAAAGGCATTTTGTTCCATTTCGTGCCAGGCAAGTTGTGCTTCACTGGGCACAGGCATAATCGCCTGCGGTGGTGTTACTTCTTTCTTCGCGCACGACAGCAGGAAGAAAAATGCAACGAGGGTGTAAATGGTTTTCTTCATATTCTTTACTTCTTTTAGCATAGGCATACCGGTAGAAACGATGAGTCTACAATATTATACTCTCCGCCCGTAATTTTTAAATACCACCGATAGGAAAAATAGCTGCGGGCTTTGAGTCGTGAGCCGCGAGATGCAGGAAAGAGCCGCTGGCTACAGGCTGCCAGCATTTCGGAAATGCGTGAGTGTGATGAGTGTGTGTTGTGTGCGCACGTTAGCAAGAGGGTTATAGGGGTATATCTAAGAACAGGTCTCTCACAACACAACCTTAAACTTTGAACCCTGAACTACCGACTTTAAACTTTGAACATTAAACTTTAAACCTTGAACTTCAAACTAACGACTCTCCAACGCCTTAAAGAATGCCTCTTCATAACTCGTACCCACAGGAATTTCTTCTCCTGCTACGGTGATGATCTTGTTACGAATATTTTGGATGCGACTGAACGCCACGATATAGGAACGATGCACGCGGACGAATGCCTGTGGCGGAAGTTTCTCCAGCATTACTTTCAGCGTCATGCGGGCAACAACAGGCTTTTGATTTTGTAAGTGAATGCGCAGGTAATCATCGAGTCCTTCAACAAACAAGATATCGGCCATGTTGATCTTTACCAGACTATAATCGGCACGAATAAAAAGGTATTGTTGTTCAGGCTTTGCTTTCTGGTGTATATGCTGATGATACTCGTCTGCTTTATTTACAGCCTGCAAAAAGCGCTCGAAGGTAAAAGGTTTGAGCAGGTAATCGATCGCGCTGAGGTTAAAGCCTTCTACTGCATATTCGGTATAGGCTGTAGTAAAGATCACCATCGTGTTTTGTTCTATCTCTTTATATAACTCAATGCCGGTAAGCGAGGGCATGTTGATATCGAGAAATAAAAGATCCACCGGAAATTTACTGATATACTTCAGCGCTTCGTTCGGTTTGTTGAATGACTTCTCCAGCGAAACAAACTCTACCCGCTGACAAAAATTTTCAATCACCTGCAAGGCGAGCGTTTCATCATCAATGGCTATAGCTTTTATCATTTCAGTCGTATGGTCAGTAAAACAGAAAAATCTTCCTTTGCATCGGTGATGCTGAGTATATGCCGATCAGGATATAGTAACTGCAGCCGGTTGCGTGTGTTCTCTATACCCAGCCCGCTCCTCTCTTCGTCTTTCCGAACTACTACTTTCTTGTTATATACTTCCAACCGCAGTTCGTGGTTATCCACTTCTATCGAAACTTTGATCTTCGAAATTTCTTCTGCATTGATGCCATGTTTGAAAGCGTTTTCTACAAAAGGTATGAGTATCAGGGGAGCGATTCGTTTCGCCCCGGAGCTGCCATCTACAAAGAATAGCAGTTGAATGGCATCACCGAAACGTAATTGCTGTAGCTCTATATAATTACGAATATAATTAAGTTCTTTCTCAAGTGATACAAAATCGCGACTGGATTCACTCACCACATAGCGCATCATGGACGAAAGCTTTACGATGGCCGAGGGCGTATGATCTGACTTCTGAATAGAGAGCGAGTAAATACTGTTGAGTGTATTAAAAAGAAAATGCGGATTGATCTGCGCCTTGAGATACGATAGCTCTGCGTTGAGCTTTTCCTGCTCGGCCTGCTTCCAGCGATTACTGATCTTGAGCGTTAGTGATACAAATGTGACAACCGAAAAGCGGAAGAAATTATGACCGAACTCCATCAGGATTGAATTATCATCTCCGGGAGGACGTGGAAATTGTGGATCGACCGGCAGATCGGGATGACCGGGAATAAACAGGAAAGGTACCAGCGTGGTAACAAGAAAACATACAAATGCCAACAGAAAAAACAAGGTATATTTCCCTTTGAAGTAAAACTCACTGACGAGCACAGCGCTCAGGTAGAAATACCCGATCAGCAAAACACATGCGATCAACTCGCGCTTCAGGAAATGCGGAATGCCATGACTTGAAAATGCAGGGCCGGGAGAAAACACCAGGGGCAGGATCAGAAAGAGCGCCCACCCTATAATATGAATAGCAATATTCCGGCTTCTGGTCATGTGCTAAATGATTCAATTGCCGTGATGTTGTCACGACCTTGTTGGTGTATACAGTACAGCTTGGTATATACCGTAATAAAAACGACAGCAAGGTAAAGACAAAACAGTGTCGCGAAAATTTATGCGGCAATAAGGTTAAATGTGTCGGTCTTTGAAATTACTGCACACATATCTCGCTGCTTGTACCGAAATCAATTTACAAAAAAAGCTCTCCACAATGGGAGAGCTTCTGTTATTTCCAGCCACCGCAGCCCTTGTTTATTGCTGGTATGAAAACGCCAATGCCGGGTATGTACTATATTTCTTTATGAAGGCTGATGGTACGTATACGATCACTTTATCGCCTTGCTTCTTCCATTTTACTGAAGCGCCCGTGCTGAGCAATTTCATGGTAGCACCCTTGGCAGGTATATTACCCGTCCACTCCACAGTGGCTGGTATAGCTTTACCTTCCGTCAGTCGCACAATGGCATAGGTCTCTTTGTTCTTGCCCGTGGTAAAATACGTATCGCTTGCCTGGTCGTAATATTGATCGGCTGTGCGGGTGCTATAGATAGCAGCTCCGTTCTGTTGCAACCATTGGCCTACAGCTTTTAACCGGTCTATCTGTTCCTGGCTAAAGGTACCATCGGGGCTTGGGCCAACGCCCAACAGCAGGCTTCCTCCTTTTGCTACAACTTCTACTAATGTATGAATGACTCTTGTACCCGATTTGAATTTATCGCCCGCCACATAGCCCCATGCTCCTCCCAGTGTAATGCAACTCTCCCATGGATGATCCAGTTTATCTTTCGGTATAGATTGCTCCGGTGTCTGGTAATTTTCATAAGGTCCGTGAACTGTACGATCTACTACCAGTATACCGGGCTGCGCAGTACGCGCCATCGATGCTATGCGCGGCATATCTATATCCTGACCTGACTCTGGTATAGCAGCACCCCACGCTCTTACTTCATCGGTTACCGTTTCGAGCGGACGAACCCAGCCACCATCCAGCCAGAGTATATCTATCTTTCCATAGTCGTGTACTAATTCACTGATCTGGTTATACGTGAATTGCTTGTACTGATTCCATCGCCACGGATTTTTACGGATATCATAATTTACATTTCTGTCAGCCGTGGCATAGCGTGGCCACCAGTAATATTCCGAATGCCAATCTGGTTTAGAGTAATACGCACCGATCATCATGTTCTGCTTGCGAAAAGCTTCGAACACATACCTGGCAACATTGGCACGCGGGTTAGAACCAAACGGACCGTTGGTGATTTTGAAATCAGTCTGCTTGGTATCGAACATATTGAAGCCATCGTGATGTTTGGTAGTAAATACCAGGTAACGCATGCCGGCATCTTTCGCAGCTTGTGCCCATTGCTCCGGATTAAAATTTACCGGGTTGAATTGCTTGCTCAATCCCCAATACCACTTTTTATAATCATCATAGGTAATGGTGCTGTCGCGATTGATCCAGCTCTCCGAGCAAAGCTCCCACGACTCGATGATACCCGGCACGGCATACAATCCCCAATGGATGATCATACCAAATTTCTGATCACGCCATGTTTCCAGTTTTTCTTTTACCAGCGGATCGCTTGGCCATTCGTATGTAGTGGATTGCTGATGGATATTTCCCTGTGCAGAGGCAATGCCTGCGTTACACAGGATGCCGATGCTTAATGTACCGAACACCAGGATCTTTTTCATAATGTTATTTGCGTTCATAGATGATGAATCTCTATCCACAGCCTGCTGTTACAAAGCTTGTGAATCTTTATGAGAAACGGCAAGGCTCGCAAAATCTACTACCCTCTTAAATAAAAAAACTGCACCCCGTGTAAGGAGATGCAGTTTTCAGGAGGGATTAAAGTTCTGGTTCTTACTCGATCATGATGCGCTTGTACATCGTCTCGTCCTTCGCATCGAGTATCAGGAAGTAGATACCCGATGGAAGATATTGTAGTCCTGTTTGTAATGTAAAGGTCGATCGATCCGTTAATGTTTCCTGTAATACTTTCTTACCCGATGTGCTGATCAACCGCAGGCGTCCGTTCACGGCTTCTGAAAATTCCAGTTGCACGGTAAATGATCCGCTGTTCGGGTTCGGGTATATATCGAAGCGCTGTACCAGTCGTGCACCTTGTCTTCCACCGGCATCCGGTGTTCCTTCAAGTATCGTAATGCTCTTCGTATAGTTATCGATACATTCACCGAGGTGTGTATTCAATACTACCTCATAATCTCCCGGAGACTCAAAGATCACTTCGGCATATACATCGTCTTGTGTAATTACTTTTGCTGCTGCCGGTAACGACCAGTCGATCGTTTCTGGCACGGGCCAGCTCACATCAATCAACACCACGGTATCACCAGCGTTTGCTTCGGCTGCCATCAGGAAGTCTGCTTTCAACAGATCGTTTGAGGTTGATAACACGAAACTATCACTCGCCTCACAGCCGTTATGACTCACTACTTTCAGTGTATACTTTGCAGGAATAGTGAGTATAACTTCCCTGTTTGCATTTGAATATCCGGCATCCGATGTCCAGAGATACGTAGCATCATCCTCTTGTGCTTTTACGGTCAGCTTTTGTCCGACACAAATTGTACGGTCGCCACCGGCATCTACGGTAAACACCGGAGGGTCGGGCAATACTATATCCTGAACAAGTTGACAGTTCTTCGTATCAGTAATCGTGATCTGATAGGTACCGGCCTTGAGATTGCTCAGCGATGTACCGGTGCTTCCGGTCGACCACAAATAACTATATCCACCAGCATTACCGCCCGATGCTACTATCGCTATATCACCATCGGCATTACCCGTGCAGAGTGGAATAGTGTTGGTATAATCCACTGCAAGTGCAGCCGGAAAATCTACCTGGAACACTTGCTTGCCCCGACAACCTTTCGAGTCGAATACTTCTACCCAGTGTTCACCGCCTGTAACATTCGCGATGCTGGTAGTTGTTTCCTGCGTATCCCATTGTATACTATAGGGAGGAAGACCCTGGCTCACCGATATACCTATCTCGCCATCGTTGCTTTGAAAACAGGTAAGCCCCTTGAGCAACTGTTGCGTGATCTTGGGACCATCGGAGTCGTTGATGATCACCGCTATATTGGTCGTACATCCGTTACCATCGAGCGTTATCGCTTTGTAATCGCCACTGGCCAGATCGGTAATTGCGCTACCTGATCCAATCGTTGTGCTGGTCGCATCCTGCCAGCTATACTGGTAACTACCCGCACCGCCAGTCGCGAGTACTTCTGCACTACCATTGGCAGCACCGCAGGATGTATCAATCTTCTTATCCAGCGACAATACCAGTAATGGAGGTTCTGTCAACGTATGGTCTACTGTGTTGCTCGCGCAGCCGTTGGCATCGCGCATATATATAGTATATCCCTGTGCTTTCAGGCCGGTGAACAGATCTTCATTCTGCCACGTAGTGCCGTTCAATGAATATTCATAGTAACCAACACCACCGGTAGCAACACCCTGCACTTCTCCGTTCGAGCCGCTATAGCATGATATATTTTTAAAGGTACCTAATGCCAACGCTACAGCTGTAGGCTCTGTTACCGCTATACTTAATGAAGATGCCTGGCAACCATGCGCATCGGTTACGTGCACATCATAATTACCGGGAGAAAGTCCGGTTACATCTTCCTGCACACTGGTGGTAGACCATGCATAAGTAAAGGGTGCCGTTCCTCCTAACACGGTAAGATCAATCGAGCCATCCGTTGAACCTTTACAGGATACACCAAAGCCCGAGTGATTCTGCACTGCAGGCTGCAACGTAAGCACTGCCGGCTGTTGAAAATCATAGTCAAAACTTTTCAAACAGCCTTTGGAATCGGTGATCTCTACGCTATATAAATTATCAACAAGACCTGCTATATCTTCTGTTGTTTCATTGGTAGACCACTTGAAAGTATAGGGGCCGGTACCACCACCCGGTGTGAGATTCAAGGCACCATCATTGTCGCCATTACAACTGATCGGATGTGCTATAGCAAACGTACCGGTAATAGCAGGACGTGCCGGAAGGAAATATGCTCTTGTTACTTTACATCCCGCTGCATCCTGGGTATACAACGTATAATTTTTGGAAGCCAGCCCGGTAAATTGAATCGTGGCTGCTTCCGCAGTATAGGTATTGTCATCGATAGAATAAGTATGCGTTCCTGTACCACCGGTTGAAGGTGCCAGACTGATCACACCATCTAACTTCTCCGGGCAACTTTGTGGCGTATTGCTGATGGTTGAAAATGTTATAGCCGAAGGCTGATCAAGCGTTACTGTCGAGACATCTTTCACGCACAGATTCTTGTCGCGAATCTTTACCACATACGATTTTGCCGACAGTCCTGTAAATTCCGGATCGGCCTGATACGAAGCACCTCCGTTTACTGAATATTCCAGCGGAGCAGTTCCGCCTGTACCTCCTGTAACTTTCAATGAACCGGTAGGCACACCGTTGCAGGTAAGGTCAACTTTATCGACACCCGTAAAGGCGAGGTCTGTTGGTTGCGTCAGTGTAAACGGATCGAGTTGCTTCTTACAACTGTTGGCATCCGTAACAACAATAGTATAGGCTATATTCGCACTCAGTGCATTGATAGCCGGTGTGCGATCAGCGCCCGTTGCTGTAACTGTATTACCATTGAGCGTATAGCTGAACGGAGCTGTTCCATAATTTACCTGCAAGGTAACGTAACCATTATTGCCATTATAGCAGGCAGGATCTTTCAGTGTTCCGAAATCGGCAGAGAGTGCTTCTGCCGCTGGCGTTTGCGACAGCACTACATCAGCTATCGCTGCATCGGGATCACAGCCGTTGCTGTCTTTTACTTTTACTGTATAGGTGTTCGCGGCCAGGTTGGTAAACGTTGGTGGCGAGCTTACATCCGGAGTTTTATCCACACCATTGATGGTATAGGTATACGAGCCTGAGCCTCCGGAAACATTAAATGAAATCTGACCACTGGTTCCTCCATAGCAGACTATATTATACCCACTGGCGTTGGGTGCATTGGGAGAAGCCGTTGCTGTAAATGTACCCGGTGGACCGACTTCATAGAAAACAGACTGCGTACACGGGTTGTTTGCCACTCCCTGACTCTCGACTTTGATCTGATATATACCCGTTGACAGATTATCAAATGTTACGGCTGCCGTACCTGGGCCCGTTTTGTTATAAGTAGCAGTACCGGGACAATACTCTGTTCCGTTATAGGTTATACGAACGGCCGCAGGGCAATCTAC
>NZ_DATCSD010000129.1:0-6002 GCF_036568665.1 Ohtaekwangia sp.
GCCTATAGCAACTGCAAAGCGATGTGCAGCAAGTTCGATGAGCTTGGCATTAAATATACCTATAGCGAATATCCGGGTGGCCATACATGGCCGGTATGGCGAAACAACCTGTATAACTTTTCGCAGCTGTTGTTCCGGTAATCGACATTAATTCGGATCACAAATAGAGCATTTATATCTGTACATTCGGACTATATATAGATGTAAATGCTCTATACGTAAGTAACATCTTTTAAATCATATATACCTCAACCCAATTGTACCATGTATAATACATTACACAAGCTGACTAAAATTGTTATGCGGCTCACTTGATTCGCCATCACCACGTTCGCTAGGGCGCATGACAGTACTATATATCCGCTTGCAACGCCTGCAGAACCCAATGCTATACCGCTCGGCACCGGCGGTGTGCAAAGATAACCTGCAGCCGAAACGTGGTTCCGTCACGGGGCGCGACTCTCACACCATTCTTGCCCAAACCCGGAAAAGCGAATGGTGGCTTCCGATGGCTATCGTTAGGTAACGAAGGCAAGGACGCAGCACGGGCTCTCAAGGTATAGCTGCGTTCGTGATTCTTGCATAAAGCTGGGAACTATCCAACAGCAATAGTTTAACTCTTCTGCTATATAGAGTCGCAAAACAACATCAACAAAGATATGGCCGCAACGGGATTTTTCTTTAAATTGGTGAGTGCCTTCTCTTATTCATTCACACCGATTAGTTGTACCACTGCTACAACTAATTTTGACTATATCTACATACCACGGATATAGCCAGAAGCAATTGACTACTCCCATTATCGCTTATAACTATAGCTTAACCACTGAAAACGGACTATCACAAAACAGTGTCGCATGCGTAATCAAAGATAGTGAGGGCTTCATGTGGATTGGTACAGGTGATGGTCTTAACCGATTTGATGGGTATTCATTTGTCAAGTTCAATCATTCTGATAATGACTCTTCCAGTATTAGCAACAATGCCATTCAAAACATGTTTCTTGATAGCAAGAAAAGGCTGTGGGTGGGTACATACGATGGTCTAAATCTTTATGACAGCAAAACGGAAACATTTAGAAGATTTCTGACGGAACCGTCTCAGGTCGGCCATCACAATACAGTACTTCATCTTTTGGAAGACAACCATCGTCAACTCTGGGTCAGCGCGTTTGGTGAAATCTATAAAATAGATATTGAAACCTTTAGCATCACAAAATACGATCATCGAAACGACAAGACCGGGCTGGGTACCATCGGTACACTATTCGAAGATAGAAAAGGAAAAATCTGGGCTTCTACCAATAATGGTATTTGCATTATGGGCTCAACCGGTATAGAACGTACTATATACCCTAGTGAAACCGAGGGAGGTTTGCCTCCTGATGATGCCATCATCTCTATGGTTCAAGACCATACAGGAGCTATATACTTTGGTACGAATGGCAACGGAGTGCTTCGCTTAGATGACGAAAATGACACGACATTCGATCGCTTCACATCCGCCCCTGGCAAACCATTTTTTGGTACCGACATTATTGGTGCACTTGCCATAGACAAAGATGGAAAACTTCTCATCGGCACAGATGGCGCGGGTATATATAAACGGGATGATAACGGAAAATTCAGACAGATTCTTGGTAGCCAAAGCAGGATCCTTCACAATGGAAATATAGTAAACATATTTGTGGACGAGCAGAATACATATTGGCTAGGTCTGTATGGCGGTGGTGTACAAGTTGTATATGGCGGCAGCAGGCGCTTCGAACACTACCGATACTTCGACCTTGCTATGGAAAATATCGGAAAAAATTCAGTGCTGGCAATTGCAGAAGATCAACATCAAAAAATATGGATTGGAACGGATGGCTCCGGGCTATATAAATTCGATCCGGAGTCAAAATCATTCACATCGTACCGGCATTCGTCAACCAATAAAAACAGCATAAGCTCCAACGTAGTAAAATCATTGCTGGTGGATGAAAAGAATAACATCTACGCAGGTACATTTGGAGGAGGGCTTAATTATGTTGATACAAAAACAGAACGCTTCTCTTACTATATGCATGTGCCCGGCAAAAAAACAAGCATAAGCTCGAACCACGTCTGGTCACTTTTACAAGATAGCAACCATAAAATATACGCAGGCCAGTTATCGGCACTGGACGAATTCTTTCCGGATAAAAAAGTATTTAAACCGCTTCTTGTAAGGGGCCAGAGATCTACCCCTCCGGTTTATTGCCTGAAGGAAGACAGCACAGGAAACATTTGGGTAGGAACGCGACTGGATGGAATTTACCGCTACGATCCGCGAACAGAAATATTCAAACCATTTTTAAATATACCGGAAGATTCTACAAGTATACCAACCAATGAAATCGTAGACTTCCAAATGAACGCTGACGGAAAGCTTTTGATCGCTACTGGTAATAAGGGATTGATTTTATTTGATCCTGAAAAGTCTGACTTCAAACAAATCGCGGATAGCTTCAAAGGAAAAAAAATCAACAGTATACTCGAAGATGATTCACATAATATATGGTTTACCTCCAGTGATGGCATGCACAAATTTGATCCTTCAACATCAAGAGTTTATAGTTACACAATAACCGATGGATTGCAGGGAACCGAATTTAATGAAGGAGCCAAACTGAAAAGCTCAGACGGTACATACTATATGGGCGGCACCAATGGGCTAAATGTTTTTCGTCCTGATAAAATAAAAGATGATACTACCAAAGCACGGGTCGTGTTTACACAACTTAGTCTTTTTAATATACCTGTTAAAGTCAACGACAAGACCGGGCTCCTCACCAAAAGTATATCGCAAACAGAATCAATAACCCTGCAGGCAGACCAAAACGTTTTCTCGCTTGAGTTTTCATGTCTTGATTTCAACTTCCCGAAAGAAAATAAGTATCGATACTATCTGGATGGTTTCGATAAAGCGTGGAACGATGCGAATGCAAGTCGCACAGCTACCTATACCGATCTGCCGGCAGGTGATTATACATTGAAAATAAGTGTTTTGAACAGAAGTGGACAGTGGGATGAAAACGCAGCCAGCATCCAGATTATAATTATCCCCAGGTGGTATGAACGATTAGAGGCAAAAATCGGGGCCGCTATAGTTCTGATTATGCTCACTGTATTTATTATTCACATCAGAACAAAACTACTCTTCAAACAAAAGATAAAACTCGAACAGCTCGTTGAAGCACGCACCAATTTAGTGGAGACGCAAAAGAAAGAAATCAAGGATAAGAATATAAAACTGGAGCAGGCTTATGAAGAGGTAAATTCTACAAATGAAGAATTGCAACGGGTAAATTCAAACCTTGAAAAACTGGTTGAAAACAGAACGACAGAGTTAACCCGTACGATTAATAAGCTTACTGAAACGGATAAGGGCCTTGATACATTTCTATATCGGTCAAGCCACGATCTGAGAGGCCCTATTGCAACTATATTAGGCCTAGCTCACCTGGGCAAAATGCAGCAGAATCCGGAGGAACTAAGTTTATACTTTACCAATATCCAGAAGACCTCAACACGCATGTTAAGACTTCTCAAACGACTGGATGAAACGAGTTCGCTGTTTCGGGCTCAGCGTACGCTGGAAGTAATTCATGTTGACGACCTGATTCAAAACATCAAAACTTCCATTAGCGAACTGAACACAAACAACGTTGTAAAAATTGAATTCGAAAATAAAATTGGTCAGGACTTTACAGGAGATGCCGCACTGCTTAAATGCATTGTTGCCAACCTTATGGAAAACAGTATAGTATTTAGAAACAACAACCAACCTTATGCAAAATGTATATTGAGCATTGAAAACAGACAGCTCGTTATACATGTGATCGACAACGGAACAGGCATCCCTCCTGCTGCGCTCGATCGAATATCAAACATGTTCTACCGGGGATCAGAAAAATCAATTGGAAACGGACTGGGACTATTCATGGTGAAGAAAGCTCTGGAGATACTGGAAGGCACGATGGAAATTACCAGTGAGCCCGATGTGATGACAACAGTTACCATCAAAATTCCTTACGGATAGTATATATATAGTCTTGGTTTTCGCCAAAAAGAATAAACTGATCAACTATACTCTATTTTGTTTTTTATACTCGCCTGGCGTGAGATGGGTAACCTTTTTAAAGACTTTTGAAAAATGAGATAAGTTTTCAAATCCTGTTTCTTCTGCTATTGCTGCATAAGACAAATCCGTAGTGGCGATCAGATATTGAGCACGTTCGATTCGCTTTTCGTGTATATAACTTAAAGGCCGTTGTCCTGCATATCGCAAAAATAGTCTTGAAAAATAATCCTGATGTAAATTAGCTCTTTCAGCCAGATAACTAACGGTCAGATTTTCCTTTGTCATCTGAATATATCGCATCGCCTCCAGGATCTTAGATGCGATCGGATCCGGGGTGTTGCTTTTAAATTCGCGCTCATTCAAAAACCGCGAAATAAATTGAAGTATTATACCTTGTGTTTCAAAGAACGCTGCATCACTGATCGTCTTGTTAAGTTGCTGGTAACTTTTGTAATACATATACTTCTCATATTCCTTCGGATTGTCTGAACGGTTTATACCTCGCCCGGGATTAATTTCAAGTAACCTTTTAAAGTTGCTAATGTCTGTATTGCGGACTGGGACTTTGATCACCATCCGGTTATTTTCAAACAGTGAAAGACCTTCTACAGATTCTTCAAAAAAATGAAGGAAGTATTGACTCAGATATACCTTACAAAACAGGTTGCACAAGGTGAAGCTTGGCAGAAGATAGAGATAACCTGGTTCAAGCTTTATCCTATCCTGTTTACTTACGATATATCCTTCGCCTTCATCGATATAATATATCCTGTAATAAGGACTTATCACATTGGTGTAGTTCCACTTTTTATTCAGCTTCACATAGTCAACGTGCAAAAGCGAGAACTTATAATTCAACAGGTTTTTCTCCACAAGACAGAACAGTTATAAAAGTCGGATTTTGACAAATTAAAGTCTTTTTAATGCAATGACAAACCTTCATGCCAATACTAAGTTTGTTCTTGTGCAAACGAAATCTCAGGCGTTCGAATAATGATTAAAACTCAATCGCAAGGTCGGAATTGTAACAACGTAAGATGACAACAAAAAAATCTCATAAGCTGCAGAGCGACACAGTAATTACTGATCTTCCGCGTGTAGTATTCGGAACGAGTGGTTTGGGTAACTTATTTGTTACTCTGGAGGAACAGGAAAAATTGAATATCGTAGGCGAATGTCTCCGCTTGTCAGGTGGAAAGGCTGTGTTTGATTCCGCTGGTAAATATGGTGCAGGCCTGGCGCTTGAAGTGCTGGGCAAATGTCTTAAGCAACTGAATGCCCGCCCGGAAGATGTAGTCATCAGCAATAAACTGGGCTGGCTTCGTACTGAACTGACCACCGCTGAACCAACGTTCGAGCCGGGTGTATGGAAAAATTTAAAACATGATGCTGTTCAAAAAATAAGTTACGAAGGTATACTGGAGTGTTTTGAACAAGGTAACGCATTGCTGGATACTTACCAGGCGCAAATGGTTTCCGTACATGATCCCGATGAATATATAGCAACAGCGAGCAGCGTTCAGCATTCAGAACAATTATACAACGATGTTCTGGAAGCTTACAGGGCATTGCACGATTTGAAGAAACAAGGCAAAGTACAATCTGTTGGCGTTGGCGCTAAAGATTGGAAAATCATTGAGCGAATAACCAGGGATGTGGAACTGGATTGGATCATGATTGCGAACAGCATGACCATAAAGAGCCATCCGGAAGAGCTCCTGCGTTTTATAGCCGAAGCAAGTCGTCAGGGTATATATGTTATTAACTCAGCGGTATTTCATTCAGGCTTTCTTGTAGGAAGTAATTATTTCGACTATCGCCTCGTTGAAAAAGGGAGTATACAAAGTGATGCACTTTTCAAATGGCGTGAGGATTTCTTTGCCGTATGCAATCAATTC
>NZ_DATCSD010000130.1:0-20519 GCF_036568665.1 Ohtaekwangia sp.
TCACAGATAAATGCGGAGGTCGGAAAGTCAGAGAAGTCGGGAAGTCCGGAAGAAAGCTAAAAGTAAAAAGCAGTGTGCATTTCACTTCAACATTCGTTGATCGATGTTCCTTGTTCGATATTCAATTCTGCATTTGAAAAATCCAATGGCACAAAGGAACACAAAGAAAAAAACGCAGAGCTACACAAAGGACTTCGCCTTTTTATGCATCTCTGCGTCTTTGAAATTTATCTGCGATTAACGGATAACCATTAACGAATAACAGTTAACCCCTAACTACCGTGTAGAATTCTGATACGCTTTCAATCCTTGCGATATATCTACGCTGTTATTCTTCCGCTCTACATCAGCCATGCGTTGTGATGGGTCAATTTCGATCGTGGCAATGTCGCTGGCTTTGCCATTGATCTGTGCGGTATAGGTTGGGTTTACCCAGGGCCATTCAGTAAGATCAACACGCTTCAGCGATTTATCTTCTACGGGTTTGTTACCCAGTGTTTCGTTCAGCGGTATATAGTATAATTCCTTGCTGCCATCTTTATAGGTTACAACTAAGTCAACCGGCATAGGGAAATCTCCGAGGCGTTCGAGTGTAACAAACGTGTTGCCGTCTTTTTCCAATACAGACTTTATACTATAGTCGATTTTCTTGGTTGTGTTTACCCAGTAGCTCATATACCATTTCAGTTGCAAGCCGGAAACTTTTTCCATTACACGGATAAAGTCATTCGGTTCCGGGTGTTTGAACTTCCACGCGTTATAGTATATACGCATGCCTTTGTAGAAATTTTCTTCACCTATGATATACTTCAGCTGATGCAGAAATATAGTGCCCATGGCATACGCTGCTGTGCTATACGCAGTGTTGGTATTATAGTGATCGGAATGTTGACTGATAGGTTCCTGCAAGCCACGCTTGATGAGGTTGAAGTATGCATTATAACTTCCGGTATGCGCATCGGCCATCGGTGTGCTGAAGAGCAATGCATCTGATTCCTGACTGGCAAAATCGGTGAAGCCTTCATCGATCCAAGGGTATAGCGATTCATTGGATGCCAATACTCCCTGATACCAGCTATGCGCTGCTTCGTGCGACATCACACCAACAAGTCCGCCAAAGTTACCTTCGCCCAGTATCAACGTACACATCGGGTACTCCATACCACCATCACCACCTTGAATGATCGAATAGCTTTCGTAAGGATATTTACCGAAAGTAGTATTCATAAATTCGAAATGCTTTACCGCATAGCCTTCCATCTTCTTCCAGTTGTCGATGATCTTGTCGTTCTTCTGGTAGAAGAAATGTAGCTCTGGTCCGTTCGGTACCTGTACACGATCGTGGATATAGTCAGGATCAGCAGCCCATGCAAAGTCAATAACATTTTTTGCTACAAAGTTCCAGGTCAGTTCGCCATCAGCATGCTTTACCGTGGTGCCTGATTTTTCATAACCGTAGCCGATCTTATCAGCATTCACCAGTTTACCCGTGCCCGCCAGAACGAAGGTAGGATCGATGGTGATCTTCACATCAAAATCACCCCACACTCCGTGAAACTCACGCGCTACATATTGATACGCATGCCATCCGCGAAAATCATACTCAGCCATCTTCGGATACCACTGTGTCATCGAGTACGCTATACCTTCTTTGTTGTTTCTTCCGGAGCGTCTGATCTGGATCGGCACCTGTGATTCGAACTTCATATCGAATACAGTTTTTGTTCCGGGGAGTATAGCTTTCGGGAGTGTTACTTCCAGTACAGTACCATCTACACGGTATTGTGTTTCTTTACCATCCTGCTTCAGGGCGAGTATATGTTGATAGCCGATCTCATCGTCTTTTAATTTGGAGATGCGGTCTTTCACACGTCCGTCAGGATCAGAGATGTTGCGAGAGCGAACATCCATCATGCTGTTGGGCTGAAAGGCATTAAAGTATAAATGGTAGTATACTTTTGTGAGTGTATCTTTTGAATTATTGTAGTAGGTGAGTTTTTGTGTGCCGGTAACGCGGTGCGTTTTCACATCCAGGTGTACGTCCATCGTATACTCAACACGTTGTTGCCAGCGATAGTCCTGCGCAACACTGAGTATGCATGACGATACCAGCGCGAGTGCGGCTAAGAAAAGTTTATTGCAAGAATGCATATAATTGGTTAATGATTATCTGGCAAAATATTCAAAGACTGGAATATTACAAACCTGATTTACGCGATCGCAGGTCAATAAAATAAGAAAGGCTGCCCGAGAGGTAGCTGCTTTCCGAATAGGTGAGTGTTTCGCCAGGAAGGGCTTTGGGAATATTATAGCTGTACGTGAAAGTAAAGGTCCACTTTTTATAGCTCACCATCAGCGGAGCACTGATGGTATAATTGAGAATGCCAAATTCGTTATGTTCCACCACATCGTACCACGGCAAGCCCTGCCGTAGCCTGCGAATGAGTTCGCGAATGGTATCCGGATATTGTATCTCCGAGATCACTTCATTACCAAACAATGCATAGAACGATGGCATGATGCTGATGCGGTCGATGCCTTTCCAATTACGTTTCTGCAAGGTTACACTCAGGGCCGGCATGATGCGATGCACATGAGTATCGCCAAAATAATAGGAATAATTTACGGATAATGATACAGGCTTGAATTCGAGAATGGGAGTAACAGAAAGTGTATTCTTGTAAGGTATATATATGTCTCCGCCTGATTCTGAATAGAAGTAACGATCGTAACTGGCCATGGCAGAAAAACGCTTGGAGAAGGTATACATATACCCAGCCGATGCCACGGTGAGATAATATGTAGGTGTAAAATTTTTACTCCAATACCCGGTAACATCGGCATACAAACCGGATGTATGGTAGTAGGAAATGCCCGGGGCGAGCCCGAAGTTTTCGATACCCAATGTGCGGCCGGCAGACATCACGTTGCTGTTATAGCCCAGCCGTATAGCCAGCTGCGAACCGCTGGCATCATCGATCTGCAATAAACTGTCTATGAGTGCAAATACATTGAGAGAATCGGTATACGTGAGCAGTGAATCGCTATTGGCAAATATAGGCTTCTTGTCTTGCGCAAAAAGCTTTGTGCAAGTAATGATCAGCAGAAGGGTGGAGAGTCTTTGGATTAACTTCATCGGTGTACCAGTCGCGGAGGATTCATGGTGGTGGCGCGACTGGTGTTATTGTTACCGGTATTAATTGTTTCGCTGCTGCAGTCGTTGTTGTTGTCGATCGCGCATCTTCTCGCGTCTTTCCTGCAGCCCTTGTCTGCGCTGTATCTGATCGAGAATCATTTGTCTGAAACGTTTCTCGGCATCCGGTAATGTACGAAGCTTCTGCGCTGATATAACTTTCAGCAGTTTGTCAGAATACTCTTTCTCCAGGTTTACTTCCTGTTGTTTTACTTTCAGGCCGAGCT
Organism: Ohtaekwangia sp.; assembly: GCF_036568665.1. Lineage (GTDB taxonomy): Bacteria > Bacteroidota > Bacteroidia > Cytophagales > Cyclobacteriaceae > Ohtaekwangia. The sequence goes on from NZ_DATCSD010000130.1 coordinate 3,421, forward strand.
CTACCAGGTCTTTATCATTCTGCTCGGTTGTTTTGTTGGGATCGGGATTGCGTTTTGCCTGGCGATACTCTTTTAGCAACTGCTGGCGCTTCTCCGAGAACTCTCGGTATACCGGCCAGAATTTCTCAGCCTCGTCAGGTGTGAGACCAAGCTGATCGGTTATATAGGCAACACGTGCCGCCTGTATTTTTTGCTTTACCTGCGGATCTTGTTCCTGTGGCACATCATCATCCTGCGCGAACAACGGTGCCGACAGCAACAGTAATACAACGATGTTGGTTAATATCTTCATTACAAATTATTTAAATCAATTTCGTCTGTTATAATATCGAGGGTTTCCTGGTCAAGGTCATAACCATAAACGGCAACTTCAATAGCATCAGCATCCTGTGCATCGAGCAAAGTATGTTCGATCAATTCATCTGTAGAGATATCAGAATCGTTGAGAAATGCTACCAGGTCGGAAGTATGTATCTCGGCCAGCATTTCTTCTGCTGTAGTGGGTGACGATATATTTACCATCCAGAATATACCGATGGCAATTACGATCACAACAGGAATGGCATATTGAAGTGTATACCGGAAAGCCGGCCGCATAGCCTGCTGCTCTTTGGCAACGCGAGCCTGTATAGTGCCCGGAAGCTTATCAAAGTACCCATCGGGCACATTGAATATTTGTTTTTTCGGCAGGTCTTCGAGTTTCATGATGCTTCTTCGACTTTAGAATTTCTTAAAAGTTTAATCATGTAGTGAGGAAATCCTCAATTTTCTTAACCGCATGATGATAGCTCGCTTTCAACGCACCTACGCTGGTGTTGGTGATGGCTGCGATTTCTTCATACGACATATCATCAAAGTATTTCATATTGAAAACTACCCGTTGTTTATCAGGAAGTTTGAGCAATGCTTTTTGAAGTTTCAACTGGATATCATCTCCTGAAACGTGCGAGGAGTTATCCAGTTTCGCACTGAGTTCTTTGGCTACATCAGCAATAGGAAGAAAGAATCTGCGCTTTTTGCGCTGTAGAAAACTGAGGCATTCGTTGGTGGCTATGCGGTATATCCAGGTATAGAGCTGTGAGTCTTCGCGAAAGTTCTCGATGTTCTTGTGGATCTTGATAAATACCTCCTGTGTAACATCGTCCGCATCGTCATGGTCGATTACCATTTTGCGAATATGCCAGTATACCCGTTGCTGATAGACTCTCACCAACAGGTTGAACCCATAATTCCGCGTCTCTGCGTTCCGGATTTTTTCTAAAAGCTCTTTATCTTCCAAGTAGAGGTTGGTGGATATCAGATGTTAGACGAAAGTTCAAAACAAAGGTTTAAAAGGGGGAATTACGTCTGCAAGATATAGTATATCCTAACCTCACGCCAGTACAAGGCGTATTAATTTGCGAGTGTATCTACCAGCAATTCATATTGTTCTTTAGAATGCGTGGGGAAGTTGGCGAAGCGAAGCTGTGTTTTTTTGAACGAGCCATAGCCATCACCGGGTTGCATACCTTTGGCAAGCAGGCGTTGTGTAATCTTTTCGGTATGCTCGCCACAGTCGGCAACGATCACCGTTTTAGACCGCAGGTTTTTATCTTGTACGAATGGTTTTATATCGCTGTGACTTTCCAATGCCTGATATAGCAGTGCAGCTTTATACTCAGTTTCCTTTCGTATAGATGTAATACCTCTGCGCACCATATCTTCAATCACCTGTGCCAACAGGTATATACCGAGCACGTTGGGTGTTTCCGGATTTTGATTTTTGATAGCGTGTGTATAGAGGGAGGGCAGGCTGTGGAATGAACCGATAGAAATTCCTTTTGCCAGAAGTTGCTCGGCTTTTGCCAGACAGCGATCATTTACCAGCCATACACCAAGACCTGCCGGTAATCCAAATCCTTTTTGCACAGAGAAGAAAACAGAATCAACTTTGCTGTAATCAAAGTCAGGGTAGGGCAGAGAAGAAACTGCATCTACCGCGAGCAGTACATCCGGGTATTGCTGACGAAGAGTATAGATGAACTCCAACGGCTGGCAAACGCCTGTGCTGGTTTCATTGTGTGTAACACCGAGAAGTTCTATACCCGGTTCGATTCCCGTACGGACTACATCAGCATTGAAGCCTTGTCCCATCGGTACTTCTATTTTTACCGGCTTCTTATTGAGCAGTTGCGCGATCTCAAAGAATCGTTTTGAAAAAGAACCATTCACCAGGTGAAGAGATTTTTCTTCTACCAGGTTTTGTATGATGCGCTCCCAGATCTCATTGGCAGAACCGGTGAACAATACATGATAGTTCGAGGGGAGACCGAGCAGTTCACGTAAGCCATCCACCGCTTTTTTATAGATCGCTTCATATTGTTTGCTGCGGTGCGACAGGCTTGGTATACCATCGCGAAAAGCAGTGCGTACATGATCTTCAACTGTGAAGTAAAGCTGAGAAGGGCCTGGCGTAAAATTGATCTTCGGGTTCATAGTCGCCAGCAAAAATAGTGTATACAATTGTACACAGCCCCTGCTGAAAATTAAAAGTTCCCTAAAAATGAAAACGTTTTTTTACAACAATTTAAAGATTACACAGGCGTGTGATCGTGGGTTGAAAACGATTTACAGAACATCGAAAAAAATACTGTAAAAACAATCTTGGCAGAAAAGAGTGTTTTGCCTAAGTTCGCACTACCCTTGGATTTGGGACACGTTTGCTGAACCTAACAATTTAAAACAATACCGAGCGAAAGCTTTCAATTAAAATCAGGCCTCATCCCGATATTTATCGGGACCTCGCCCAAAAAGCAGGTTAACAGAAGAAGGTTGCGATTGACGGCAGCTCAAAACTTGTCTTTATGGGGTTCAGAAACACCTCACCAAATCCATTGGGTTTTTGTTTTTTGCCCACCTCTTTTTTATAGCACGATCTTCTTTAGTAGTAATCACATATAGCGCACTTGGAGGCGTTATCGGTTATACGTTAATCGTTACCCGGAAGAGTATATATCAGCGATTAATGTGTAGTACTGAAGTGTAAAAGTTAGAATAACGGAATTGAATATTGAACAAGGAACACCGATCAACAAATGTTGAAGTAAAATACACATCAACGTTTAATAGCATTTATCTGTGTCCATCTGTTCCTGATAGCTATCGGGATGTGGGAGATTTTCTGTATTTTCATCTGCGTCTATCTGCGAAATCCGCGGGAAACAAAAAAAGCGCCACCATCAGCAGCGCTCTTCTTGTAAATATATACCTATAAAATAAGAATCAATACAACACGCGAAACTTGATCGTGTTCTCCACGGCTCTCAGTTTAGCAATCACCTCTTTATCGTATTGTTTGTTAATATCCGTGATCACATACCCCACCGATTCATTCGTCTTCAAATATTGCCCTACGATATTGATGTCGTGGTCGGCCAGGAGTTGGTTGATCTTGGCAAGTATACCCGGCACGTTGTTGTGAATATGGATGAGGCGGTGCGCATCCTGTAATATAGGCAACGTGAGGTTCGGGAAGTTTACACTGTTAGATGTACTTCCGGTGTTGATATAGTCCATCATTTTGCCGGGAACAAATTTACCGATGTTCTCCTGCGCTTCCAGTGTACTACCTCCAATGTGTGGCGTTAATATAGTATTCGGCAAACCACGCAGGTCGTTGATAAACTCTTCATCGTTGCTCACCGGTTCGTACGGAAATACATCGATGGCACAGCCTGCTACTTTACCGCTGAGTATATTTTCGCGCAGCGATTGTATATCTACTACATGCCCGCGACTCAGGTTGATAAAGATCACGCCTTTCTTCATCAGGCCAAATTCTTTCGGACCAATCAGGTTGGTGTTGGCTTTGCGACCATCAACGTGCATGGAGATAACATCCGCCTGCTCCAGCACTTCGTTCATGGTTTTGCATTTGATCGCATTTCCTAACGAAAGCTTTTCTTCCGTATCGTAGTACAATACTTTCATGCCGAGCGACTCGGCAATAACGGAAAGTTGTGTACCTATATTTCCATAGCCGATCAATCCTAATTTCTTGCCGCGTACTTCAAAGCTTCCCTTCGCAGATTTATCCCACACGCCTTTGTGCATCTTCGCAGACTTATCTACGATGTTACGCATCAGCATGATCATCTCGGCCACAGCAAGCTCTACAACGGAACGGGTATTGCTAAACGGTGCGTTGAATACGGCTATACCTTTCTTGGTAGCTTCCTTCAGATCGATCTGGTTTGTACCGATACAGAAAGCTCCGATCACCATCAGGCGATTGGCATGCTCCAGTACTTTGGCTGTCACCTGTGTTTTCGAACGTATACCTAATACAGAAACATTCTTGATCTTCTGAATGAGTTCTTCCTCCGTCATGGCAGCATGATACGTTTCCACGTTGAAGCCTTCGGTGCGAAGCAATTCTACGGCTACGGGATGAACGTTCTCGAGCAACAATACATTGATACGATTCTTCGGATAGGATATAGCGGTGTTGAGTTTGTTCAGGTATAAGAACTCATCAAGGCTTGGTGTTATATGATCCGCTTTGTTCTTTACATTCTCACGCTCTACATTTTCTGTAAAGGCAAAGAACTTGTTGGCAAGACCGGCATGCTTGATCTCATAATCGGTATAGCCATCACCAATCACATATACATCTCCCGGTAAATTCAGCTTCTTGAGTTGTGTTACTTTACCACCATTGGCTGATAAAGGATTCTCGGTATCAAAACCAATTACTTTACCATCGGCATCAAAGCGAAATTCATTGGCCAGTATATTTTCTGATTTGATACCAAACTCCGTAACGATCGGCTCAATAAATTCCTTGAAGCCGTTCGAGATAATATAGATGTTATCAGAATACTGTTGAAAGAATTCTTTGTTGCGTTTGAATGACTCTGATACACTGCCTTTCAATTTAGCAATAAGCGCAGGCAGGTGATGCTGGCTGGGTGCCAGCAGGTTTAATCTTTTTTCCAACGACTCACGAAACGATATCGAGCCATCCATGCCCTGGTTTGTAATCTGTATAATCTTCTTCTTGCGCTCTTCTCTCTCGGGATGATCCTGCAGAGAGATGTCGGCCAGTACATCGAATGCTTCTACTTTTGTAAAGGTGCTGTCGAAATCGATAACAAAATATTTATTCAATTTCATAAGGGTTGGAAAAATGAAGCGCAAATGTAATTTATCATTTACGATTTATAGTTTACGAACGGTGAAATTTCTTTCCTAACGGATGATCGTAATTGTGGAGACGTTATTGGTTAACAGTTAATAGTTATATGTTAATCGTTGATAGTTATACGTTAATGGATTCTTTCGATTAACGGTTAACGATCATGCTTCCAAAGCAAGGTGCATCACCACGGCAGATGTAGGGCATACATGCGAGAACTCGGATGAAGCATGAAGCTCCTGTGGAACAGCATCGCGTGTTGTATCAAGAAAACCTTTTTTCAGAAAGAAGCCTCGTGCTTTTTCGGTGAGGAGGTATATACCTTTCAGATTTCTTTTGCGTGCTTCATCAATAAGATAATCGGTTATAGTAGTGCCGACCGATTGACCACGTATACCCAACTTTACCGAGAGTGAACGAAGTAAAGCATAGTCGCCATATACTTCTAATGCACCGGTGCCTACAAGTTGATCGGCTTCATAATAGCCTACGAGTAAATCGCGGTTGAAGTTGAGATCATCCGCTGGAAGTCCGGAGGCTTTTAAAAGTGAGCGGAATATTTCAAAGCTCTCAGGCGTATCAATGGTTTTATAAGTGAGTGTCATACGTTCATACTTTTTTGTGGTTCAGGAAATCGGTTCAGCACATTGGCAGGATCACAATTTTCAAAAAGATTACCTAATGCGCGCTTTGCTCTGTTCCAGATTTTTTCATCAACACAATACCATACACTGGGGCCATCAATGTTACCGCGGATGAGCCCGGCATTTTTCAGTTCGCGCAAATGTTGTGAGATGGTTGACTGCGAAAGCGGCAGTGCATTTACTATCTCGCGACATACACAGGATTTGCGCTGTGCCAGAAACTGTACAATGGCAATGCGTGCCGGATGCCCTAACGCTTTTGCATACATCGCCAGGTGTATCTGCGCGGGTGTAAAATTATCGATCTTGGAGGCTCCCATAGAATCGTGATATTACGATAATATATGTTGATAAACTATATTTTGATCCGTCACGTTCAGCGTGTGCCCAAACGTTTTTAAAATTTCAATACAGATAAATTTACTTTCGCGAATGCAGTGCCAGCAGGTTGCCTTCAGTATCATGGAACAATGCGAAGTAACCATGCTCCGGAGCAATGAGTGTTTTAGGCTGCAATACTTTTCCTCCCGCTTGCTCTATACGATTTAATACCATGCTCAGGTCGCTGCCGCCATTGAGATATACTCTGGCTCCGGATGTAGTGGGAGTATATCCTTTACCAAAACAGATCGCTCCGCCTACACGCTGTTCTTTTTGTTCATAGAGAAAAAATCCCATACGAGTAGGGCCCACCATCGTCTCAGGCATCTGGTAGTCGTAGATGGTGGAGTAAAATTTCTTGGCGCGATCAAAGTCGAGTACAGGAATCTCGAACCAAGTGATGGAGTTATCAAGCATTTCCATAGCAGTAATGTTTACCGGTTGACGACCTCAAGTACGCAAAAGTGTTTTGCAAAAAAAATACCCCGTTGGGGCGGGGTATCTATATTCGGTTGTTATTTTTTCCGTTTCAGTACTTTCTCAACGGCTGCTATAATGTTCTCAGGGCCGAGGCCGTATTTTTTGAGAAGCTGTGTAGGCGTACCGCTTTCGCCGAATGAATCATTCACGGCAACCATCTCGATCGGTGAAGGATTGAAGCGTGCTAATACTTGTGCTACGCTATCGCCAAGACCACCGTTGATCTGGTGTTCTTCACATGTAACGACACATCCTGTTTTAGCAACCGATGTGAGGATCGCTTCAACATCCAATGGTTTAATCGTATGTATATTGATAAGCTCAGCACTTATACCTTTTTCTGCAAGCGCTGCTTCTGCTTCTACTGCCTGCCATACCATGTGGCCGCAAGCGAAGATTGTTACATCTTTACCATCGATCAGTTTATCTGCTTTACCAATCGTAAAAGGTCTGTCAGATCCCATAAATATAGGCCAGTTCGGACGACCGAAGCGCAAGTATGCCGGACCCTGATGTGTACCTAATGCTATAGTAGCAGCTTTTGTCTGGTTATAGTCGCAAGGCACAATTACTGTCATACCTGGCAACATCTTCATCATACCAATGTCTTCCAGTATCTGGTGCGTTGCGCCATCTTCACCCAGTGTAAGACCGGCATGCGAAGCACAGATCTTTACATTCTTGCCTGAGTAAGCAACAGACTGACGGATCTGGTCATATACACGTCCTGTAGAGAAGTTGGCAAATGTACCGGTAAAAGGAATTTTACCGCCAATAGTCATACCGGCAGCCATACCAATCATGTTGGCTTCTGCTATACCTACCTGGTAAAAGCGCTCAGGAAAATCTTTTTTGAAAGCATCCATCTTGAGCGATCCCGTAAGGTCCGCACAAAGTGCCACTACATTCGAATTGCTTTTGCCGAGCTCGTGGAGCCCCACGCCAAACCCTGAGCGGGTATCTTTCTTTTCGGTGAAGGTAAATTTGGTCATATAGTTACGAGTACGAATTTGTAAATCTTGTCATGCTTCTCATCAACACCCCGACACATCAACACGTAAACACACGGAAGGAGTACTTTTTAAAGCAGTGCGAAAGTCGTAAATAATTTTGGTTCTTCCATCAAGCTGATCCATAAACTGTTAATGATTTGTTAAAGTCATAAAACAGCCGTGCAGGCATCCAACATCGTAGCAGCGATTGCGTACAGTACAGTTATCACCACGCTCACAATGAATCACCCATCTACCTCATCATCAGACGAAAAGAAAACTGATCGTAAATTGATCTTCTGGTTTATTGTTGCCCTGTTACTTGCCTTGCTGCCCTGGTTCCTGCTCGCATAAGCAGCATAATTTTAATTGAATACATTGATCGTTTTGGTTTCGCCCGAAGCAAGATCAAACACCTTGAAGCCGGTAAACTTACTGCCCGCAGCATTTCTCACGCGGAAAACAATTTTATACCTGCCGGGCAACATGGTTAAGGTAAAGTTCGACTTGCGATTATCCAGGTTCGTGATCCATTGCTGGGTGCCATCGACATTCACTTCGTACAAACTTCCGAAGCCGGTAGATATCGTATTGAAGTTTACAATGCCGGGTGAAGGAAGATATATATTCTGATTTTTATTCGCCTGTATATCTACCGAGAATTTTCTTCGCGGCAGCGTGAGCGTTTCCACTTCATATTTACCGGTAATATAGCGCACCGTTTCATTGCTGCGTTGCGTATGAATAATATCGGTCTTGTCTTTCTCTCTTACAATAACTTCGAGTGAATTATCTTTTCTTCCTTCCTGCTGCACAATGAGATTTCCCTGCGGAACCGGAATACGAACAACATTATGTTTACCGATTTCAATGGTAACGTTTCGCTTTACGACAGGCGGTATAGTATTCACCACAAAATCATAATCAACAACAGGATCGATCTGCACGGAATCAGGGCGACCTTGTGTATCACGATAATGCACGAAGTCGTACATGCTGATACCGGTTAGTGAATTAACAAAGCTCACATTAACATTACTCTCGGTTGATTGATTACGGGCATCGAGTAACTCTACACTTACTGTTGTTTTCGAAAATGTAGCTTGTATAGCTTTGTTCAGTTCTTCGTGAAATTCCCGCGGTGTTTCTGCGCTGATATATTTACCGGCACAGTCGAGCGTTTTCTCTGCGCGTAATCCCAAGCCGATAATATAGGGGCGAAGAAATACACCTTTCTTTTGCAGCTCGCGCGATGTAGCGCATAAGTCGCCGCCACACGATTCTATACCATCGGTTATGAGTATAACAATGTTGCGATAACCAACACCGGCAGGAAAATCTTTAGCGGCCTGTTCGAGCGAGTAGGTGATAGGCGTAACACCTTTCGGTTTTATCTCATTGATTTTATCGATAATGAGTTTATGATTCTTGGGTTTGAACGGAACTTCCAGCCACGTGTCTTTACAATTGTTGGCCTCGCGTGGTGAGCGATGTCCGTAAATGCGAAGTGCCAACTCAAGCTTGTCGTTCTGCTTGAGCGAATCTACTATTTGTGTAAGGATCGACTTGGCAATGTTGATCTTGATCTGGTTGGGTTTGCCCCACGGTTCCAGCATGCTTCCGGAACCATCGAACAAAAAAAGTATACGCGTTTTCTCCGGCACTCGCTGCTGAAGTTTGGTTTGTGCTATACTGCTATAGCAGCCGGCAATTACCAATGTACATAGTAACCATCCGCGCAACGGGGTATAGAAATAAAACTTGTTCATCTGCAACCTTTAAACGTTGCAATGTCGGAGAGATTGTTGTTGAAAGAAAACGAATAGCCGCTTTTATCTATACCTCCTGCAGAAAATCTTCCAGGCTTTCTTCCTGCTCCATGCCCAGTTTTTTCTTGAGGCGATACTTGGCTTTCTTCACACTGTCGGGCGAGATGGCCAGGATCTTGGCAGCTTCCTTCATCGATACATTCATTTTAACAACCGCGAGCAACCGGAGGTCGGCACGTGTAAGAGACGGATGCAGGTATCGCAGGCGCGAAAAGAAATCAGGGTATACTTCTTCGAACAATGTGCGGAAATTATTCCAGTCTTCTTCTGTTATAATATTGCTTTGCAGTATCTGGTTATACTTGCGGAAGGTTTCATCATCGGCAGCCTTTACGTCTTGTGCCTCGATCTTGCGATGTGCTTCTTCCATCGCCCGCGTTTTTTCCAGTAACTCCTGTGCAGCTGACTGAAGTTGTAGACGCTTCTCTTCAATTTCTTTTTTCGATCGCTTCAATAGTTTATATAGCGCAGTCGATATTAGCAGTAAAGTAATTATACCCGCGATCAGCAAGAGTCGTTGCTGGCGGTTGTGTGCCTGCAATTCCTCCAGGCTGGAGAGTTGATCTTCCTGTTGGGATGTTCGTTGTAAAATATCCGCCAGTCTTTTTTGTCGTACAACCAGTATACTATCCTGAAACGATTCTGCCATCGACAGGTATGCTATGGCTGAATCGGGTTTGTGAAGTGATTGAAATAAACGCGACCGTACTTTAAGAGCAGAATAATAGTCATACGCTTCATTGGTACGATCGGCTCTGGCCAGTGCTTTGTTGTTATAGTATAAACTGCTATCAGCTCTGTAGCCGATATAGAAAGAAGCCAGCGCATTGTAGATCGATGCAGAATTTTCGGCTCCGGTGAGACGTCCCGCGGTGTGCAGGCAATATAGGGCAGAGTCGCGCTTGCCTTCCGCTAGATATATATCAGCCAGTGTAAGATTGGCCGAGGTAGTCATGCTGTGGTTGCCTTGTTTGCGTTCCAGTATATCCACCTGGTGAAGGCAATAACGTGCGCTGTCATAATTTTTCAGGGCGGTATACATATCTGCCAGGTTCTGGTAATTGATACTCGTCCGGAAGATATCGTAGGCAGAAGATCGGTGCGAGAAATAATCGATCGATTCCAGTAACAATCTTTTCGCTTCTGAAAAATTACCCAGCTCGGAATAAGACAACGCCATATCGGCTTTATACTTGGCGGCATCGGCATCGTTACGACCAATTGAGTATCGCAGCACTTCCTGGAAATATAGCAGCGCCTCTTCATGCAAACCACGTCTGCCAAAGATGCGACCTATCTCGCGTTTCGTTTTCATTTTAATAGGCGTACAGGCGTTGGTATTTAACGCCTGTGTATAGAGTGCCAGCGCTTCTTCATGCCTGGCAAGACCGCGTGAGAGTAAATATCCTTTTTGTGTAAAGCACCACGCTATACCATTTTCGTATTTCATCGCCACAGATTTCTGGTAAGCCGATTCATTCAGTAATAAAGCTTTATCCAGTGAACTCGGAAATGTATTATCGGCTTCTTCAATCAAAGCAAGGATTTGCAGCGTATCCTGCGGGGTGGATTCTGCCTGCGCTGTTGCAAAAAAGGAGATGCCACTAAGCAAAAGAATAAACAGGAAAGAAGTTCTGACTTGCATCGCTTGTGTGACGGTGATCATGTGGTATAGTATCTGAAATAAGGTAGAAAAAAATGCAGATACCAGGCTATACATTAAAGCCCGGCTATCGTACGGTGGCAGGTCGGGTATAAAATTAAAACCCCCGAGGGGTGATAAAAAAATCTGTTTTGGTTAGAAAAGTACATCATGCTAAAGTTGTTTGCGGGGTGTGTGCCAGATGTGCTGCATGGTAAATATAGTATACTTTATACGCGCCAAAAAAGTAATATCTACGGGGCATTATTAAAATACCTCGTTCACGGGTATAGAAGAGTATTAAAATGAGTTAGCGAATGCTGTAAGCGTAACGAGTTGGTGATGTTTCTGACATTTCGCGATTTGCAAGCTCATGAGTGTGGCATGAAGTAATGATGAAGTAAATGCCCATATAGGTACACCGGCCGCCTGTATAAATAGAGTAGCGGGCTCGTATGTTTGAACAGTTTCCGAGTGCAACATAAAGGTTGGTTTCTATACTTCTGTTTGCAAAGTGCGAAATGGAAAGAATAGGCAACTTTGCTTTTGAATAGCTGAAATTTTGTATTTCAAACGCTTGCATTAGTCTTTGTAAAAGGTTATCTTCAATTACTCCATTCAAACAGACACTCGTATGGGAAAAGTTAGAAACATCCTTCAGGGCAAGGGAAATGTTGTCTTTTCCGTTGCTCCTTCGGTTACTGTCTATAAAGCTATAGAGTTAATGTCACTCAAAAATATCGGTGGACTTCTGATCACTGATACGCAGGGGAGACTGATGGGTATATTCACAGAACGTGACTATGCCCGCAAGTTGATCCTGAAAGGTAAATCTTCGAAAGATACTTTAATAGGGGAAATCATGACAGAGAATCCCGTTACGGTATCTCCTGATACCAGCATCGAAGATTGTATGAAGACTATGACCAACCGTTTCATCCGTCATTTACCCGTGGTCGAGGATGGGGAGTTGGTAGGGATGATCTCGATCGGTGACGTTGTTCGTTTCATCATCGAAGAACAACGTGGCATCATCGAAGACCTGGAATTTTATATCACAGGTCATCATCAGTAAGCATGACGTAACGCGAGTACCAAAACTGCTCGCGTTTTCTTTTGCACTTCCCTTTGCAGACACATCGCCTGCAAATCGAAAAAGTATTCGGTATAAGGTTCTTTAAAAGCCACTACGTTGGAAACTCCAACAGAACATAGTGCTTCGCTTTGGCCTTTATTCCTGTACGGACTAATTGTGTTGAGTCTGGTGGGCGTAATGCTCGGACTCTCCTATATATTAGGCCAACATCACAACGAGCGCGCCACCAATGATCCGTACGAAGGTGGTATTCTCAGCACAGGCTCGGCCCGCATTCGCTTCTCTGCCCAGTTCTATCTTGTTGCTATGCTCTTCGTCATCTTCGATGTCGAAACGATTTTTATTTTCTCGTGGGCTATAGCCTTTCGCGAACTGGGATGGTATGGCTATACCGGTGTGATCGTATTCCTGATCTTGCTGGTAGTAGTACTGATATATGAATGGCGCGCTGGCGCACTGGACTTTGGACCCGATGGAAAGAAGATTTTGAAAGCGTATAGGAAGTTGAAAGTTTAAAGTTCAAAGTTGAATATCGAATAATGAACATGGGATAGTGAATAGTGAAGTATATATAGCCATAAGCGTAAAGCTGAAAGTTTAAAGTTTCTGCGCTAATCAGCTCCCGATAGCTATCGGGATGCGGGAAATAATATCGAACAAGGAACATCGATTAACGAATGTCGAGGTACAAACTATTATTCAGAATCGAATCATGAACTGGTGGCTCTCACATACTAATGGAAATGGTTCCGGTGCAGCTGTGCAAGGCACAAGCTCGATGGAAGAAGCGGTAAAGCAAAGTGTTATGCTTACCAGTATGCAAAGCTTGCTTGCCTGGGGACGAAGAAATTCGATGTGGCCGTTTCACTTTGGCCTGTCGTGTTGCTTTGTAGAGATGGCAACGAGTATGACACCTAAATATGATGTAGCGCGCTTTGGTGCCGAAGTAATTCGCGGCACGCCACGCGAAGCTGATGTGATGATCATTGCCGGTACAGTATTTATCAAGATGGCACCGATCATTAAACGTCTCTATGAACAGATGATGGAACCCCGCTGGGTAATTTCCATGGGATCGTGCGCCAACTCCGGTGGTATGTATGATATATATAGTGTGGTGCAGGGTGTAGATAAATTTATGCCGGTAGATGTATATGTACCGGGTTGCCCTCCGAGGCCTGATGCTTTTATGGAAGGACTGGTGTTGCTTTCAAAAAGTGTAGGGCAGGAGAAACGCCCATTAAGTTGGGTGATTGGTGAACAGGGTGTGAGCAAACCTGAAAAAATATCGGTGAAGGAAACAAAACGGGAAGCGCGGCAACAAATGGTAACGTTCCGCACGCCCGAAGAAATATAGCGTTCCGACTTCGCTACACACGCCAGCCTGTTTTGCAAAGAGAAGAGCAGTGATCTATAGTATATCTTCTCTTTGCAGAATATACTTCCGCGCAGCCGGAGTAAATTTTAACCATTCTTCGCATGGAAACAACGAGTAATCCAACAGAACTTTTGCAGCGGCAGTTCGGTGAAGATGCCATCACGGAACAAGCCGCGAAAGATGACATTGTTACGCTGTGGATCCCCCTCAATAAAATAAAAGATATACTTCAGTTTTTAAAAACAGGTATAGCCAGACCCTATATCCTGTTGTTCGATCTCTCGGCTATAGATGAACGAAGCCGTAAACGCACCCCCGATTATCCTTCCGATAATTTTACGCTGCTATACCATCTCTTCTCGTTCGATCGTAACAGTTTTATTCGCCTGAAAGTAGTATTGAAAGGAGAGTTTCCTACGGTGCCCAGTATCACCAAACTCTGGGCAAATGCAAACTGGTATGAACGTGAAGTGTTCGATATGTTTGGTATACGCTTCGATGGACACCCGCACCTGCGAAGATTGTTAATGCCGGAGTCGTGGCAGGGAAATCCGCTGCGCAAAGAACATCCTGCGCGTGCTACGGAGATGGGACCGTTTCGCTTGTTCGATGAGAAACAAGATCGTGAACAAGCTGCATTACAATTTCGTCCGGAAGACTGGGGAATGAAAACCCAGCAGGAAGATTCCGACTTCATGTTTTTAAATATAGGTCCACAGCATCCGGGCACACATGGTGTGTTACGCATTGTGTTGCAACTGGATGGCGAAGATATAGTGGACGCTGTACCGGATATAGGCTTCCATCATCGCGGAGCAGAGAAGATGGCCGAGCGCCAGTCGTGGCATACCTATATACCGTATACCGATCGCGTAGATTACCTCGGAGGTGTAAATAATAATCTCGCGTATCTACTGGCTGTAGAAAAGCTGGCCGGTATACAGGTGCCTGAACGCGCCAACGTTATCCGCGTAATGATGTGCGAGTTCTTCCGTATAGCCAGTCACCTGGTGTGGTATGGAACCTTTGCACAAGATATAGGGCAGCTCTCCCCGGTGTTCTATATGTTCAGCGATCGTGAAAAAATATTTGATGTTGTAGAAGATATCTGCGGAGGACGCATGCACCCGAACTGGTTTCGTATAGGAGGTGTAGCCCAGGATCTGCCGAAAGGCTGGGAAGTACTAGTAAAGAACTTCCTCGACTATTTCCCCAAGCGGTTGAAAGAGTACGATGCCATGGTAATGAAGAACAGTATATTTAAAGCACGCACTATAGGCATCGGTATATTTACCAAAGAAGAAGCTATTGAATGGGGTGTTACCGGTGCAGGCTTACGCGCCTGTGGCTTCGAGTGGGACTTCCGCAAAAAACAGCCGTACTCCGGCTATGATAAATTCAACTTTGATATACCGGTAGCCAGCAATGGCGATTGCTACGATCGTGCCGTAGTGCGCGTAGAAGAAATGCGACAGAGTCTGCGCATCATTGAGCAATGTTTAAAGTATATGCCCGATGGCGACTATAAAGCAGACCATGCGCTTACAACGCCACCGGTAAAGAAACATACCATGCAGGATATAGAAACGCTCATCACACATTTTCTCGGTGTGAGCTGGGGCCCGGTGATACCTGCAGGAGAAGCCATGAGTTGCATCGAGGCAACCAAAGGAGCCAACAGTTATTACGCGGTAAGCGATGGCAACACATCACCGTATCGCGTAAGAGTTCGCACGCCATCATTTCCCCACATGCAGATGCTGCCCTATATCAGCCGCGGCTATACCGTAGCCGACATGCTCAGCATCCTCGGAGCGATGGATTATGTGCTCGCGGATATTGATCGATAGATGTGTTGATGTGTTCAGGTGTTTATGTAGCACCCACATCAACACGTCAACACACGAACACATCAACACAGATAAGAATGTTATCCCTCGAAGAAATACACGAAATCGATGAAGCCATTCGGGTGGTGCCGTATAGGAAGGCGGCATGTATAGAGGCGCTCAAGGTGGTGCAGGAACATCGCAGGTGGATATCGGATGAAAGTCTGAAAGATATAGCGGTATATCTGCACATGTCTGCGGAAGAACTTGACTCGGTGGCTACGTTCTATAATCTCATTTTTCGTAAACCTGTAGGGCGGCATGTTATACTGTTGTGCGATAGTATATCGTGCTGGGTAATGGGATATGAAACTATACGGCAGGCCATCATGCAGCAACTGTCTGTCAAGTATGGAGAAACTACTGCCGACAATCGCTTTACATTATTACCGAACCCGTGCCTCGGCACCTGCGATCATGCCCCCGCACTGATGATCGACCACGATCTATACCGCGATGTAACAATAGATCAATTGCCTGAAATATTAGCAAGATATACCTAGAGGTTTAACGTTTCGTGTTCAAAGAACCCGCAATCTTAAATCTTGAACATTGAACTTGAAACATAGAACCTTAAACATTTTCGAAAAATGGAACGACCGCTCACAGAACATATTCGCGTTGATCGCAGGCCACTGACGCTTCGGGAGTACGAATTGCTCGGTGGGTATCAGGCGTTGAAGAAAGCACTAAAAGAAAAGACACCGCAGGATATCCAGTCCGTTGTGAAAGACTCTAATCTGCGCGGCAGAGGAGGAGCCGGTTTTTCAACAGGCCTGAAGTGGAGTTTTGTGCCGATGGATGTACCCGGACCAAAATATTTTATCGTGAATGCAGATGAGATGGAGCCCGGTACATTTAAAGACCGCTTGTTGCTGGAGAGTGCGCCCCATCAGTTACTCGAAGGTATGATACTGTCATCATACGCATTGCAGGCAGATATAGCATTCATCTTTTTACGGTGGGCCTATAAAGAAGCCGCGAGCACATTGCGCTTTGCTATACAGGAAGCGTATGATGCCGGCTATCTCGGAGAAAATATAGCAGGCAGTGGTTATAATCTCGAAATGCATTTGCATACCGGTGTAGGTCGCTATATGTGTGGCGAAGAAACAGCGTTGCTCAATTCATTGGAAGGTAAACGTGCTACACCACGCGCCAAGCCGCCCTTTCCGCAGATCAGTGGTTTGTTTGGAAGACCCACTATCGTAAACAATGTAGAGACTATCAGTTGTATACCACACATTGTAAACAAAGGTGCAGACTGGTTTCAGAAACTGAGTCGTACCAACGATGCCGGTACCAAGCTATATGGTGTGAGCGGTAAAGTAAAACACCCGGGCTTGTGGGAATTACCGATGGGTGTTACTGTGCGCGAGTTGATCGAAGAGCATGCCGGTGGTATGCAAGATGGTTTTAAATTCAGAGGAGCTTTACCCGGTGGTGCCTCAACGGATTTTCTGGTAGAGCAACACCTGGATGTAAAGATGGACTATGCTTCTGTTGCTGCGGCCGGTAGCCGTCTCGGTACAGGCACGATGATCGTGCTCGATGATAAAACATCTGTAGTAGGCTTCGTAAAAAATCTGATA
>NZ_DATCSD010000131.1:0-5124 GCF_036568665.1 Ohtaekwangia sp.
CCAACGCACCGCAAATCTTTATCATTGAAAAATAAAACGAGTAGGCTTCACGAATTTCATCATCAAAAAACTTTGCTTCGAATTTCTTCTCTCCGGCAAATAGTTTCCAGGCAGATTCCATTTGTGTAATGGATGCGAATACATCGGTGATGATCATTTTGATATTAGCATATTGAAAACGGCTGGCATCATACCGAAAGAAGAAACTTCTTATTGGTTCGGTTAATGGCATGTAGTGAAAGTTACGCACAACGCCCGCCACTACGACTTCTTCGCCTTCGGGCAATATAAATGATTCACCTATAGCTGACGCTACATCTTTTATAGCAAATGCCTTTAGAAACTCTTCGTTCACAATTATATGTTTTCGGTTCTGCGCTATATCTTCCGAAAAATTACTCCCGGCCAGCAGCGATAACTTCATATTGTTTATATACTTTTCATCTATAAACATCTGAGACACTTCCGAAGAATCAGTTCGTTCACCGTCCTTCACCCATATACTCTCCAGGCCACTGGCACCCACAACATCAGACGACATCGATATACTTTGCACGGAAGTGAGTTTAGAAAACTCATTGCGAAATACTTGCGGATCAGCTCCCTGCAATGGCACATCCAGTATATTTTCCTGATCGAACCCAAAATTGTGATTGAGTGTATGACGATACTGACTCAACACAATCACTACCGACATGATGAACCCGAGCGACAATGCAAATTGTCCAACGATCAATGCCTTGCGAAGGCTGAGGCGAGATATACCTTTACTTACCGGCTTAGTTCGCAATGCCTGGATCGGTGTAAGTTTGGAGAA
This sequence comes from Ohtaekwangia sp., assembly GCF_036568665.1. GTDB lineage: Bacteria > Bacteroidota > Bacteroidia > Cytophagales > Cyclobacteriaceae > Ohtaekwangia. The sequence continues at coordinate 818 of NZ_DATCSD010000131.1, forward strand.
ATAAACTGCCGGTATAATACCCGCTATAATACCGACTGCAAGTGCAAAGAGTACAAAATATAGCATGGTGCGCAGGTTCATCGAGAGATCGAGTCCTGTGCGATCGGCCAGCATTAATAAGAATTGCTCACGCGCGGTAAGAAATATATAGTACGAGAGTATTAGTGCGAGCAAAGTAATGATAACGGTTTCGGTAATAAATTGCAGAAAGATCTGGTTTCGCTGGCCGCCCATTACTTTGCGCAAGCCTATTTCCTTCATCCGCTTTAAGGCACGTGATATAGATATATTTGCATAGTTGAAACATGCTGGCAGCAAAATCATAGCAGTAAGAACTATAAATATACCTATCGACAAATAATCCCACTCCGGGCCAATCTGGTATCGTAACTCACGGCCGGGGGCTATATCGGTCAATGCTTGTAATTCAAATCGGGCAGAAAAATCCTTATTGTTTGCATACTGTTTGGTTGCTACTGTATTCAAGTACGATTCTATATCCGACACGTTGTGTTGTTCCGGGAACAGTATATAGATGTAAGAGCCCGGAAACTCAACCCAATTATTCAGTTGCTCTGTGGTTGCAGACGAAAGGAGTGTCTGGTAAGATGCCAGCACTTCAAATTCCATGTGCGAGTTTTTTGAATAGTTTTTCAGCAGGCCTGTAATCTCAAAGTCGTGCCCACCCATCTCAATCACTTTACCTATAGCATCCTCTTCTCCAAACATCTTTGTTGCAGCCTCCTCTGTCATCACCATAGTATTCGGCTTAACGAGGGCCTGCGCAACGTTGCCTTTCAGTAAAGGAAAAGTAAATACCTGCAGAAAATTATCATCTGCATAATAGCCTTGCAACGGTATAGCTTTATTCAGGTAATGTGCTTCTGCAGAAAGTGAATTGTTGATCCGCACCACTTTTTCTATACCGGTATAATTGTCTTTTAAATTTTGTGCTATAGCAGATGGTGCCGTAGCCAGCGCACGCACCTTCACATTATTATCGGTTATGGAGATCACCCTGTATATTCTGTCTTTGTTTACATGAAACGCATCGTAAGTCCACAGAAACGAAAGCATAGCAATCAATAATAAACCTATAGACATACCAACGGCCAGCCCCAGCGCATTAATGATCGTAAAAAATTTATGTTTGGCCAGGTTGCGTGTTGCAATAAGAAAGTAATTTTTTAGCATAGCAGGATGAAATGATGAGTATGAGTAATAATGATGCGCGGACCTCTGCTTTCTCTTTTTTATAGCATAAGAGAATAACAATGAAAGGATGCGCTGCCAGTATTCGAGCTTCGCTTTATATACCGGCATGTTTTCTAAGTCATTGTAAAATATTTCTTCAAGGTCGCCACATAAGTCTTCGGTATATATGGGGTCGCAATACCAGGCAAAGATCTTATCGGCAAGCCGCGGTGGTTTAACAGTTTTCATTTGGAGAGTGATAGGGTTCCCTTGGATAATTTCCACAGTTCATCGCGCAATGATTTCATGTGGTGCAATTCTATTTTCCCCTGATGCGTTACTTCAAAGTAACGCTTGCGTCTGCCTCCGCGCTCTTGTGTTGGCTCACCGAGCCATGATTTTAAATAGCCTTTTTCTTCCAACCGCGTAATGGTTGCATGCAATGCTCCCAGACTTATACTGCGGTCAGCACGTTGTTCTATGGCTTCTTTTACTGTTACACCATAGGCATCTTCGCCCAGGCTGGCAATTGTAAGCAGCACTAGCTCTTCAAATTCTCCGATGTATCCCTTCATGAGATGGGGTTCTATGTACTTATACTGTAAACATAGAAAATATGTTTCTATTTTTAATAAAAAATAGTCCAGCAACACACACTGTTGTCTTTTAAAGCAGACTATAACACATTATGAACTAAATATTGAGGAAGAAAATTTTACGAAGATGTGCTTCGAGATTTGCATCGATGGGCAGGAAACGGTTCAGTGTATGTTCATAAAAATAATCCACACCGTTACCAAAATGAATAATTATTTCAACGGGCACCACTTCATAGCCCAATCTCTTCGCAGCAACAATGCGATGGTTGCCATCGGTGAGTAGCGCTGTATTCTTTATCACCGTAAGCTCGAGTGGCGTAAGGCCATGCTCTTTCACATAGCCCGTTACTTCATCTACATCATACATATTGATGTAGGGCAGCCGTGGTGCCGGCACTTCATCACGTTTAAATTCCCGATAACTCCAAAGAACACTGATCGGAATTTCTGCTTGTCTTTTATAGATCATGCGTTTACCCTCCTTTCAACATCACTTACTTAATGAAGACAAACCCTATACCGACAGGTGCAATGGCGTTTAGTGCCATAATTTCAATTATTGAGCAGGTGGCTCTCTCAACTTTACTATGATAGCTCTCATATTGGGAGGGCAACTATAGATTGATACAGATATGTGCAGCGACGCTAAAATTTGTAAGGGTTATAAATAAAAAAGGAAGGCACCTGGCCTCCCTTCTTTCCTTGGGCTAAATATGCGAATCAAAACAACGGAATATCAATATCTCATACGTGATGCAGAACGCATTCTCTGTGTTTATGCGCAAATATAAAACAACAACATTAAAAATGACTCATGCATTTTTCCTACACATGCATGTAGGCATTAACGGTTTAAAACGGTGTGGAGTGGACAACTGTTTAATAACCGAATCCGCGGCTGATCGCTTCATTGATCTCAGCGCCAGATCTGTTCAAGGTAAACATCCTTACTTTACCGGTATGCGTATTAAAAACTATTTTCCGTCCGTAGTTACCGCCGGTCTGTTGCGCTGCAATGCGAATACCTGCTTCTTTCAGCAATGCTACGGCTATTTCTACATTTCTTCTTCCAATGGAAAACATGGTGTGATCACCAGCCCAAGAGTTACATCCGCCAAAAATTTTGGCCTCCATCGATGCAATGCGGGCTCCACGGTTTAGCATAGAACGTATTAACATGGTAGTAGAGGAGTAGCCATGATCCGGATCGGATGGAGAACTTTCAACAGAACCTGGCATGCGATAGTGGTTCATTCCACTCAACAGGTGTTGTTTATCCCAAAAACAAACCGATACACATGAACCAAGCACAGTATATATTTGTGCCGGCACTGTGGTGATTATAAATTGTCCACTGGTTAAAAAATAGCGCTTAAGCGATAACATCTGGGCGTTGATATATAGTGGGCTGTATTTGCTTTAACGGTACATTCATACCCATAACGGACTCGCTGTGACCGAGAAATAGTAAGCCTCCGGGCTTCAGGCAAGTCATAAGTTTTCTGATAACATTCTCCTGCACAACTCTGTCAAAATAGATCAACACATTACGGCAGAAGATAAGATCGTGTGTGCCCTGCAGAGCGCTATCTGTAGGTTCAATTAAATTAATGCGTCTATAGGTAATTTTATTTCTGAACATTGGCTTTACCCGCACAAGACTACTGTTATCATCTTTACTTTTCAGAAGGTAACTTCGCTTCCAGGCAGATGGAATCACCGAGGTTCGCTCTGCGCGATATATTCCCTGATGTGCTGCTTGTATAGCGCGAACAGAAATATCGCTTGCCAAAATGGAATAATTAAACGCGGCATACTGCTTTCTAAATTCCTCGAACAACATTACCAGTGAATAGGGCTCTTCTCCGGTGGAACAGCCCGCAGACCAAACCTTCAGGTTTCTCAATCCTTTCTGCTGCATGTAGGCAGGCAAGTATATATCTGATAAAAATTGGAAGTGAGAAGGCTCGCGAAAAAAATCTGTTTTGTTGGTTGTGATCAGGTCGACCACGCGCCATAATTCATCCTTCTTGCCTTTATCGCTAAATATATAGTCTATAAATTCGGTGTAACTGGTTAACCCCAACGTTCTTACTTTTTTATTCAACCGGCTTTCCAACATAGATCGTTTTGATGGCGGCAGCTTAATACCATAATTCGCTATAATATAGCGGCTAAGTTTTTCGAAGCTGGCATCGTCCATGTGCAACGCTGCTGATTCACCCTGATACATGCTCTAAGCCGGATTCAAAATTTATAGGAATACAAACTTTATCAGCAGAAATACAGCAATCATAATCAACAGGTATAAGAAGATCTTTCCCCGCTTCATATACCACTTCCCCATATCAAAATCTCCCATACCTGTTTTTTATATTACGAACGAAAAATTCAAAACTCTGTAAATTCCTGGTCACCAGGTCCGTCTTCCAGTTTCAAGTCTATACCTTTACCAAAAGCAGGCGCATGCTGCCGCACATGATTCTCAAGAGTTTTCTTTTTCATGTTGCTGCG
>NZ_DATCSD010000132.1:0-2646 GCF_036568665.1 Ohtaekwangia sp.
AGCACTGATCTATAATTTTACAGCAGAGAACAGTCCGTTACTTTCAAATGTGATACTGGATATAGAGATCAACCAACAGACGGGTGAAGTATTTTTTGCTACTGATAAAGGCATTGTTTCATTTCGGGGTGATGCTACAGAGAGCACCAGTACTTTTGAGAGCGTAAAGATTTTTCCGAACCCGGTAACGAGTAATTTTTCTGGTAGTGTCGGTATAAAAGGTTTGGCGACCGATGCTACAGTAAAGATTACAGATGTGAGTGGAAAGTTGATCTGGCAAACACAGGCGAATGGAGGAACTGCCACGTGGAACGTGCAAGACTATAATGGCAGACGTGCCGCTACCGGTATATATCTTGTTTTTGCCGCTACAGCCGATGGTGCCGAAAGTGTAGTGGGTAAAATTGCTGTGGTAGAATAACGGGTATCATTTAAAGGGAGCTAAACATTGTTACACAAAACCCGAGGTGTTGTTTTCAGATTTACAAAGTATGGAGAAACCTCCATCATCGTAAATATATTTACCGAGCTCTTTGGTATGCAAAGCTATATTGTGAATGGCGTGCGCAGCCAATCAACAAAAAGTAAGATTGCCCTATATCAGCCCCTTACGCTGCTTGACCTGATCGTATATCACCGCGAGAATGCCAACATCATGCGCATTAAGGAGATCAAGTGTTTGTATCCGTATCATGCAATCCCAACTGATATACGGAAGTCTGCGCTGGCGATGTTTATCAATGAAGTAATCAACAAAACGATAAAGGAAGAAAGTCATGCGCAGGAGTTGTGCGAGTTTTTGATTCAATCCCTGATGGTGCTGGATAAGCAAGACAAGGTTGAAAATTTTCATTTATTGTTTTTGATAAAGCTTAGTCGGTTTCTCGGCTTTGGTGCGCAAACTAAAAATGAAATTGTAGCAGGGCGTATCGCTTCGCTGGAAGCAGAGGCAATGCTCGAACAACTGGTTACAGCATCGTATGATGCTCCGCTAACTATATCGAATACACTTCGCAGAGAGTTGCTGGATGTGTTATTGAAATTCTATACCGATCATATTGAAACACTAACGGAGATGAAGTCGGTGCAGGTATTGCGCGAGGTGATGGGGTAAATATTACTGATTAATCCTGGCGCGGCAGGCAGCACATAGCGTTGGCTTTACGCCATCAATTGTTCTGATGGATTCTGCTGCATCGGTCATAACACAAGATATATTCTCGCAATGTTCAAGACCTAAATTATGACCAATCTCGTGAATGCAAACTTTCATAACGCGCTCACGAAATTTATCGTCAGGCACCTTCAATCTAAAAGTAGAAACTATACAGCTTGATCCGGGTCTTAATCCTAATCCGAAAACGCCCCAGTCGGTATACTTTTCAACCGGAGACTTAATGTTCCCGTCAGCATCTCTCTTTGTTGTAGATATATCTTTATCCGTTAGGCCAAGAGTATAACTCACGCTATCGGGTTTATTCTCTTTCTGTATCTGTATAATTTTATCAGCGCGATAACGTGGAGTTTTTACTTGTGTGAAAGCTTCACGTGGAATGGGTTTGGAGGGAAGTGTAATACAAGGCAATCCATACTCATTCGTCAATGAAGAGGCGATTTCACTTATTAATTTTTTATCGAACGAATCGTAAGGTTGCAATGCTATGATTTCTTCCCCGGCTTTCTGCGCACATCCGAAGAGGAGTAGGGCCAGAAGAGATATACAGAGGCTGAAGTATATATTTTTTCTAGAGAGTAAATTCAATATCAATACTTCGAAATGAAACTCTGTTTGTTAGCGATTATGGATTATGAGAATTGCCTCAGCAATACGCTGGTCTACTTTGTATTTAATAATTTATTCAACAACGCAATCTTCTCATCTTTCTCTTTCAACAAGGCTTCGTATAGCTTTTTATTTTCTTTCACCTCGTTTCGATATTCATCCAGTGGATTGAAAGTGCAATTATAGTTATTGCTGTTAGTGCCTGTGGCGTTATCGTAAATGTTTTGAATGTTGGTGATGACAGATTCTTCGTTAAAATTTTTAATCAGATCCGGAGTGATATTCAATGCCTTTGCTATACGCGCCAGCGTTGTTTCTTCAATCGATTCGCTTTGTTCTAATTTAGAAACTGCCTGTTGACTTATACCCAACGATTCGGCCAGTATCTCTTGCTTTATACCCCGTAACTCGCGGAGGCGTGCAACCTTTCTGCCTATATGTATATTCTCTGCCATAACTCAAATGTAAATAATATCAAATATGTAAAAAACAACAGGAGGTAGTTAAATACAACCAAGGTATATTAATACCCTTTCCCTGCTATATCATTCCTAAACATCTCCATTCCTTTTCTGTCCTGCAGCGTTACAAAAACGAGCTTGCCGTTCAATCCGCCAAAAACCAGGTTGCTGCAATTTTTACCTTTCAGTTGTACTTCACGAATAAGTTTTCCATCGGGCGATAGCACAGCAATAACACCTTTACCATAACGGGTAACATATAGATTGCCTTCCTTATCGCACTTCATGCCATCAAAACCAAAATCCGGAAACTCTGCAAAAAGTCTTTTGTTAGAGATGTTGCCTTTTGCATCAACATCAAACGCCCAGATCTTTCGCTGCACACTTTCATTTACATAGAGT
>NZ_DATCSD010000133.1:0-6545 GCF_036568665.1 Ohtaekwangia sp.
CGCGCAATTAAAGTCAAGATGCAGGATGTAGCAAAAGGATTTCCGGAAGGAGTAAAATTTGATATAGTATACGATCGCAGCCACCTCATTGAAGAGTCTGTTTCCTCTATCCAGAAAACACTTATCGAAGAGATGATTGTCGTTTCGCTTGTGGTAATTCTCTTCCTGCTGCATTGGCGCAGCGCGATCAGCATTATTATCCAGATACCGATCACACTGGCTACCAGTTTCATTTTATTGAATGCATTCGGGATATCTTCCAACATCATGTCGCTTACCGGTATAGCCCTCGCTATAGGCGTTATTGTCGATAACGGCATTATCATGTCGGAGAACGCTTACAAGAATTTGTCACATCGCTTCCATGAACTGAACCCGGAAACCGAAAAGTAAAACATTATGCTTCGAAAGTTATTTTCACGCAACCCTCATACGCAGATCGATGAAGCCGAGCGACTCGATATTATCGAGCATTCTTCACGACAGGTGTCACGTGGTGTCTTTTACTCCACGGTAATCATCATCACATCATTTCTGCCCGTGTTCATGCTTACCGGTCAGGAAGGCAAACTCTTCCATCCGCTGGCCTATACCAAAACGTTTATACTGATTGTAGATGCTATACTGGTTGTTACACTGGCGCCCGTACTTCTTTCTTTTTTTATGAAAGGAAAATTCCGCGGTGAAAATCATAATCCCATCAACCGCCTGTTGGAGAGAGTATATGAGCCCATAATCCGTACGTGCATGAAGTGGCGCAAAACAACGCTTGGGCTAAACGTTCTTGCGCTCGCAGTAAGCATTCCTTTACTATTCAGTTTGGGCAGCGAGTTTATGCCACCGCTCGATGAGCAATCTATTCTCTTTATGCCGGTAACACTGCCGGATATATCCAACGAAGAAGTAAAACGTATTCTGCAGGTACAAGACAAGATCATCAAGTCGGTTCCTGAAGTAGATAAAGTATTGGGTAAAGCCGGTCGCGCCAATACGGCTACCGATAATTCACCGATCAGTATGATCGAAACCATTATACTGCTGAAACCGAAATCCGAATGGCGTGAGGGTATAACCAAGAAAGATATCATCAACGAGCTTGACGCCAAGATGCAGATACCCGGTGTAGTAAACGGCTGGACACAACCGATTATTAATCGCATCAACATGTTGGCCACCGGTATACGCACTGATGTAGGTATAAAAGTATACGGACAAAATCTCGACAGTATCAAAGCTGTATCCGAACGTATTAAAAAATCACTCGCAGAAGTGCCCGGTGTAAAAGATCTGTATGTCGATCCGATCACCGGTGGGAAATATCTTACGGTAAATATCAATCGCGAAGCACTCGGTCGCTATGGACTTACGGTAAATGATGTGAACATGATTGTAGAGTCTGCTATAGGCGGCACACCGATCGGCCAGACGATAGAAGGGCGCCAGCGGTTTACGATTAGCGTACGTCTCGCTCAAGACTATAGGAACAGTTTATCGCAACTAAAGCGTATACCGGTAAAGACACCTGCCCTGGGAACTATACCCTTATCATCAGTAGCCGATATATACTTTGAAGACGGCCCGCCCATGATCACTTCCGAAAATGCCATGCTTCGGGGCGCTGTACTTTTCAATGTGCGCGATCGTGATCTAGGCAGCACCGTAAAAGAAGCCATGGAGACGCTAAACAACGGACAGGGTACACTACCGCCCGGCTATTACCTGGAATGGAGCGGACAATATGAAAATCTCATTCGCAGTCGCCATACACTGTTGATTATTTTACCGGTAGTGCTGCTCATCATTTTTATCTCGCTATACCTCGCGTTTCATTCCATTCGCGAAGCGTTCCTCAGTCTTATTACCATTCCCTTTGCCCTTATCGGTGGAGCCTACATGGTATATTTCTATGGTGTAAATCTGTCGGTAGCAGTAGCGGTGGGATTTATAGCGCTGTTTGGTATAGCAGTAGAAACCGGTGTGGTAATGGTAATATACCTGAACGATGCCATGCGGGAGTTAGTTAAACAGCACGGCAACTCACGTGAGACTATATCGCGAGAAATGTTACGGGAATATGTTATTCACGGTGCAGCCAAACGCCTTCGCCCAAAGATCATGACGGTGTGCGTAGCATTATTCGGATTGATACCGGTATTGTGGTCAACCGGAGTGGGCAGCGATGTGATGCAGCCTATCGTGTTACCGATGATCGGTGGTGTTATTACTTCTTCTACACACATTCTGTTGGTAACACCGCTCATCTTTTTGATGACGAAAGAATATGAATTACGAAAGTTCGGTAAACTGGAAGTATATGAGAGTAAGTAGAGAGCGTAAAGCTCAAAGTTTAAGGTTCAGGGTTCAGGGTTTAACGTTCACCGTTCCTGGTTTGAGGTTTAAGGTTTTGCTTGTGGGTATTTTTACAACGGGGGTGGTACACGCGCAGGTGCTTAGTCTGGATACGGTGCTATACCGGATCGATAAACAAAATCCAATGTTGCAGGAGTACGACCAAAAAGTGCAGGCGCTTAATGCCTATACTGCGGGAGCAAAAAGCTGGATGGCACCGATGGTAGGCGCTGGTACATTTATGACTCCGTATCCGGGACAGCGATTAATGGACGAGCGTGATAAAGGTTCGGTGATGATCTCTGTTGAACAACAGATTCCGAATCCGGCCAAGCTGAATGCGAACAAAAACTATTTACAGTCAAAGGCAAGCGTGCAACAGCAGGCACGATCCTACCAATACAATTCCCTGCGGGCGGAAGCAAAAACACTTTACTATCAATGGCTGGCTGACCTGCAGAAGATTGCGATACTGAAAGAGAATGAACACATTGTTGACCTGATGCTGAAGCTCGCGAAGATCCGGTATCCATACAACCAGGGAAGTCTTGGGTATATATATAAAACAGAAGGCCGTTTGAATGAAGTGCAGAATATGCTGCTGATGACACGTGCTTCCATCGAAGAAAAAAGTTATCGCCTGAAAACGCTGATGAATATACCGGCTTCCGATTCTGTTACCGTAGATACTACTACTGTAATAAATTTTGAACCGAATACAATGGTCTACGATACCGCTTCGCTGGGTGCGAATCGCAGCGACATCAAACAGATCGACAAGACTATCGAAGTGATGCGGCTCAATCAGCAGTTGCAGCAATACCAGGCCAAGCCCGATTTTAAAATACGGTTCGATCACATGCAGCCTATTGGTAATATGCCTACACAATTTACCGCCATGGCTATGGTATCTATACCTATAGCACCGTGGTCGTCTAAAATGTATAAGGCAGAAGTAAAAGGGATGCAATATGATATAGCAGCCATGAAAAAAGGACGCGAAGCTATACTTATTGAAGCACGTGGCATGCTGGCCGGTATGGCATCACAACTTACCAACATGAAGCGCCAGCTAAATAACTACCACGACAAAATTATACCTGCGCTGCGCAGGAATTATGAAACCACGATGCTGGCGTACGAAGAGAATCGTGGCCAGCTGCCGGAAGTAATTGATAGCTGGGAAGCCATGAACATGGCCCAGATGGAATACGTGACTAAACTGGAAGAATATTACACCATGATTGTTCGCTATGAGAAAGAGCTGGAAAAATAAACTGATATATAGTATACTGGTTATAGCGCTGTTACTTTCTGCCTGCGGACAAAAGGAGACAGCGCACCACGACACCTATACATGCCCGATGCACCCCACTGTTGTATCTGACAAACCCGGCACGTGCCCGGTGTGCGGCATGGACCTGGTGCGCAAAGCACGCGAAGGTGAAGAAGTAAAGATCACGGCCGATCTGGCACAACGCACCAAGTCGCCCAATGAAGTTGTTATTACTGATATCAAAACAGTAAAAGGCGAGCATAAAAAATTATCGGTAACACTTTCTGCGCAAGGTATTGTTACGTATGACATGCGCTATACGTACAATATACCGGCACGCGTTGGCGGACGACTGGAGAAGGTATACATCAAATATACTCTTCAATCTGTGCAGAAAGGACAGGCGATTGCCGAGATCTATAGCCCGGAATTGCTCACGGCACAACGGGAATATTTATACCTGCTACGCCAGGATGCAAACAACACAACGCTCATCGAATCAGCTAAACAGAAGTTATACTTACTGGGCATGACTGCGCAGCAAGTCGAGGCACTATCCAGCAGGCAAGAGCCACCACAGACTTTCACGGTATATAGTCCGTACAGTGGTTATATCATTACTCCAGGCAATGCCGCTCCTGCTATCAGTGCATCTGCGGCAAGTATACCTGTAGATGGCGGTATGGGAGGAAGCTCTATGAGCGGAAGTACTGCAAGTGCCTCAACATCTTCAGGCACCAGTGCGAGTACATCTCCTATACGCGAAGGAAGTTACGTTACTACCGGACAAACATTATTCACGGTGGTAAATACTTCAGCACTGCGCATCGAGGTAAATATACCGGTGGGTGATGTCGGCATTATAAAAAAAGGTGATGTCGTTTTACTGAACACCGGTTCCGGCCCCGGGCAAAAAGCTACTATAGATTTCATTCAACCATTCTTCGATCAGGATCAGGCCTTTATGAAAGTTCGAGTATATATACCACATGCTGAAGGATTGGCGGTTGGCCAATTGGTGCAAGCTTCTGTTACATTACCGGAAGCAGAAGGATTTTGGTTACCGAAAGAAGCGGTGGTTGATCTTGGATTAAACAAAGTAGTATTCATTGAGACCAGCGGCATATTCAAACCTCGAAAAGTAACAACCGGTATAGCTACCAATACCATGGTCTCTGTAAAGGGAGTATCATCGTCTGATATAGTTGCCGCCCATGCACAATACCTGGTAGATAGTGAGAGTTTCATTAAAACAAAAGAATAACATGCGAGCACTGATCTATATATCGATCGCAGCTTTACTTCTCTGGAACTGCCAGCAGAAAGAAAGTAACCAAACAGCACATGAACATCAGCATGCACTGGCAGAGAAATATACCTGCCCTATGCATCCACAGATCATTCGCGATGCACCGGGCTCGTGTCCGATCTGCGGCATGGACCTCGTGCCCATAAGTCAGGTCGCGAGCCAGCGCATTATGCTGAACGATACACAACTGAAACTGGCTAACATTACAACGGAACGGGTATCCGCACAAAGCGTTGGTGAAACCTCCATCATCTATGCGAAGCTGGCGGTTGATGAATCACTAAGCGAAGTAATCAGCAGTCGCGCAGCCGGAAGGATCGAGCGCTTGTTCATTAAAGAAACCGGTCGCACCGTAAAAGCAGGAGAACCCTTGTATGAATTATACAGTGAAAATTTACTTACACTGCAACGCGAATATTTACTTGCCAAGGAACAATTTGAAACACTGGGTAAACAGGAACCACGTTATGAATCATTTCTGAAAGCATCAGAGCGAAAGCTGTTACTCTATGGTCTTACCGCGCGACAGATTGCAGCGCTGGCCCAGGCAAAATCACCACAATCGCGTATAACATTTATCGCCCCAGCAGGAGGCATTGTTACAGAGATCAATGTTACCGAAGGACAATATCTAGCAGAAGGATCGCCTCTCTATAAAATTGAAAACACTGATCGCCTTTGGGTAGCAGCCGAACTATATCCGCAGGAGACTACTCATATTCGCATGGGCGACAAAGTTCGTGTACGCATCAGTGGTTTTGAAAATATACCTATTGAGGCTACGGTAACATTCCTGAGTCCGGAGTATAGAGCCAACACACAGATCATCGTGATGCGCGCTGAGTTAAAAAATACGGAGCATCAGTATGTACCTGGTATGCAGGCGCAGGTGCTGCTTACCAACGCTTCGCAGGAATCACTCGCATTACCCACCGATGCTGTGATACGCGATGGCAAAGGAACGCATGTATATATTCAAAGCGGCAGCAATACATTTGAGCAACGCACAGTAAAAACCGGTATAGAAGATTTTGACAAAGTACAAATTACCGAGGGCTTACAAGCTGGCGATACGGTGGTGGTAACGGGAGCGTACCTGCTATATTCGGAGATGGTGTTGAAGAGAGGAGGATAGGGATTGGAAGATTGAAAAAAATTGGAAGATTAGAAAATTGGAAGATTGGAAAATTGAAAGATTGGGAAATACATCATGATTAACGATTAACTGATGACGATTAATGGTGGTCAAATATCGATCAACGAATGTTGAAGTATACATGCACACGTTAACTCGCACTCACAAATAACTTGTAACAGATAACTATTAACTTTATAACATGAAAACAAAATCCATTTTTATCGCGTTGCTGGTAGCAGCATCGGCATTTGCGCTGAGTAATTGTTCTGGCAAGAGAGAACATCATCATGAAGGTCATGATCATGAAGCGGAAGATACAGCAGCGGCCGCCTCTGATTCTGTTGCAACAACGAGTGATGCAGGCAAGCCTCAGTTTGATGTTGACAAAGTTTTCCAGCAACAACTGGCAGCGGTATATACTGCATACCTTGCATTGAAAGATGCATTTGTAGCGTCTGATGATGCAAAGGTTC
>NZ_DATCSD010000134.1:0-42055 GCF_036568665.1 Ohtaekwangia sp.
TCTTCCATAAACAGCATGGCACCCGCTTCGGCAATAACGGTTTCGTTCGGATCGAGCTCTACTTCTACGATCTGAATACTTTCACCTTTAATCTGATAGTCAATTTCGTGTGATGAGGTCATGTATATATTATTTTTTATAATACTTAAATACGGGATACTCCACCAACTTGTTGTTAACCCCCTGCTTTTCCAAGTAAGCATCAAAGAAATTCCAGGTGATCAATCCATCGTCTGACTGCGGCTCGAGTATATAAAAGATAAGATTTGCCAGTGGTTGTTCTAATGTTACCACATAATCTCCCTTCTTGAATTTTCTGGAGGCAGCAGTATATCTACCTTCTGCCGTTGCCATAAAATGGCCTTCAAATTTGCGTTCAGCTTTTGTAAATTTTTCGATTGTAAACGCTTCACCAATATAGGTCGCTGACCGATCCAGTTGCATTACAGTTGCGCCCATTTTTTTCAGATGTTCAGCAATAGAAGCAAATGCTGCGGGAATGATATAGCCTGATGGCACTGTCGTTTCAACCTCGGGTTCAAATTGCCCGAAGTAATTAACATCGTTATACTCTACAATATTACCCGTGCGTAACCACGCTGTTGTGCCATCTTGTTTTTTATAGCCGGTATAATCGTACGTTATAAAATGCTGCAGCTTTTCGTGCGATACCATTTTGAATCGCACACCTTTCTTTGCTTTACCTGCTTGTTCTTTTACAAGCTTTATAGCGTTCTCTTCTGCTTTCTTATTTACCTGGTATATTTCGTTGGCGTGCTCGTTGGTATATTCTAATATCTCTACGACAAATGCACGCGTTGAATGTATACGCTGATAGAAACGCTCATGCGCAAAAGCTTCGCTAAGTATAGCCATACGGTTACGCAAACTGAATTGATTGATGAGATAACGCGGATGATGATTATAGGTATAAAAATTCTTTACCGGCCAGCCTTCGCGCAAGCTATAATCTCCGTAAGGGCCTAAACGCAATCCATATTTTTTACGAATCGTTTCTGTCAATGCAGGCAACATTACCTGGTTGGTATACTGATATGTAGCAACCTCACCGGCATAATGATAGCTTGGTGCCCACGTAAGCGAGTAGGCATGCCAGGTACCATTGGTTGTGTGAAGATCAACAAATACTTGTGGATCCCACTGGTTAATCACATGGGTAAATAAAGCCTGTGTTTCGAGTGCTTCCTGTTTTACGCCATCGCGGTTCAGGTCGAGCCCCTGACTATTCTCGCGTATACCTATCTCCATCGGACTATCTTCCTGCGAAGGTCTTCTTCCTTTCTCCATCTTATCGTTGCTGTCGGTATTATAGATGGGAGCGAAAAGAATTACCTGGTTATCCAGCAAGTAATGTTTATCGCCCAGCAGAATGTCGCGCATCAGCATCATGGCCGTTTCTTTTCCCTCTACTTCACCGGCATGTATATTTCCCTGTATATAGATTACAAATGCGCTGGCCTTTCGCGCCTCTTCTGCAGTGGCAATGCCCGACTTGGAAAGTATAGCAAGCGGAATATCTTTTCCTTCCAGGCTTTTACCAATGGAAATAACTTTTACTTCTTTACTTAACTTTTGAATGGATTGCAAAAAATCCATAACCTCTTTATGTGTTGAGGTCTTTTCAAAGTTTGTTTTTTCAGGAGTGATGATCAGTTCTTCGGGCCATGTATATTGAGCGTGAAGAAAATGTGGCAATGCCAGTAGTAGTAAGATATAGTATTTATTCATAGTGCAGGGTTGTGCACTACAATATTAAAAACTTGTTGCCGCAGAAGAAACGGATTGTGACAGGAGGAGAAAAATGAATCGTGAATTACTGGCAACGTTGGTTGATTGCTACGACTTTTTAGGTTTCTTTTTACCTTTTTTCATTTCATCGTAATCATCGCGCTCGGCTAACTTTTTATCGTCCACATTCTTGTCGAGAAAATCATTGATCTTCTCAATATTCATGTTCGACTTTATCTCACCGAATTGGTCGATCGTTATATCAAGACCTTGCAGCTCCTTATGAACGCGGGGCTTTGGTGTATTGGCGGGTTTCTTTTCTTTCTTTGACATAACTCGGTTTCAAGGTTTATTGTTTTCAAGTTCAATGTCTCAGGTTCAACGTTTATGGTTCCTGGTCTAGTAACCTTGAACATTAAACATTGAACCTGAAAACCAAGAACTATATATCTTAATTACGCAACCTTCACCTTGATGGTTTGGAGTGCGTACTCAATTCTCTTGACTACTTCATCTTTTCCGATGATCTCCATGATCATCATCAGATCAGGACCTGCTCCTGCTCCTGTGATAGATACACGCAATGCCTGCAGAATTTTGCCGGTGCCTATACCGAGGCTTGCGGTCACTTGTTCCAGCGTTGCCTTGGCATTTGTAGCATCGATGGAAGGCAATGCTGCAACGGCATCCTTATACGCAGACAATACTTTTACGGCATCGTCATTCCATTTTTTACTTACTACACCTTCATCAAACGTAGCAGGTGCATGGAAGAAGAATTTACCTTGCTCCCAGAAATCTTTCGGGAATGTGGCGCGCTCTTTCATTACGGCTGCGATCTTCGCTGCTTTCTCTGGCGAGCATGCTATATTTTCCTGCTTTAATGATTCGAGCAGATACTCCGCCAGTTCATTGTCTGACTTGGCACGGAGATACTGTTGGTTAAACCACTGTGCTTTATGAATGTCAAATTTTGTTCCTGCTTTACCAATGCGCTCAATGGAGAATGATTTGATCAGTTCTTCCATCGAGAATATCTCTTGTGTGGTGCCCGGGTTCCATCCGAGAAACGCCAGGAAGTTGATCAACGCTTCTGGCAGATAACCAGCTTCTTTATAGCCTACGGCAACCTCACCGGTATGTGGGTCTTTCCACGTAAGCGGAAATATAGGGAAGCCTAACTGGTCAGCATCACGCTTGCTTAATTTGCCATTGCCATCCGGTTTTAACAACAGTGGCAAGTGAGCAAACTGTGGCATTTCATTTTCCCAGCCGAGGTATTTATATAGCAGCACGTGCAGTGGTGCTGAGGGTAGCCATTCTTCACCGCGTATCACGTGCGAGATCTTCATCAGGTAATCATCCACAACATTGGCGAGGTGATACGTTGGCATGCCATCGCTCTTCATCAATACTTTATCATCGATCTGCGAAGAGTGTACCATTACCCAACCGCGGATAAGATCGTTCAAACGAATCTCTTCCTTGCGTGGCACTTTCAAACGAACTACATATTGCGCACCGGATTCGAGTAACGCTTTCACTTCATCTTCCGGAAGAGTAAGTGAGTTACGCATCTGTGTGCGGGTAATGCTGTTATACTGTGGCGATGGAACACCGGCAAGCTTCAGGCGCTCGCGCATTGCTTCCAGTTCCTGTTCTGTATCAAAAGCATAGTATGCATGACCGGCATCAATCAGTTGCTTGGCATACTGCATATACATAGGCTTGCGTTCTGACTGGCGATATGGTTCATGCGGACCGCCTACACCAACACCTTCATCGATCTTGATACCGACCCATTCCAGTGATTTACGGATATACTCTTCTGCTCCGGGCACAAAGCGTGTCTGGTCAGTATCTTCCACACGCAGAATCATAGTGCCGTTATGCTGGCGTGCCAGCAGGTAATTATACAAGGCTGTTCTTACACCTCCGATATGCAGTGCACCTGTGGGGCTGGGGGCGAACCGTACGCGTACTTCTCTCATCGCTCAAAATCAAAATTGGACTGCAAAGGTAAGAAAGGAGGGGCGATTTACGAGGAACGGAACATGAATTTACACAGTACGAATAGGAAGTGGCCAGTCATCTCCGGCACACTTCATCATGCCTCTGCTGATTTACTTTATAGCAATGCAGGAAATTTCAACGTTTACATCTTTGGGGAGGCGGCTTACTTCTACTGTTTCGCGCGCAGGCGGGTTGGATTTAAAGTATTCGCCATAGATGGCATTTACCTTCGGAAAATTATTCATGTCTTTCAGAAAGATGGAGCTCTTCACCACATGAGAGAAATCCAGTCCGGCTGCTTTCAGAATTTTTTCGAGGTTAAACATCACCATGCGCGTTTCACTTTCAATATCGGTGGTAATAATGTTTCCCGATGTTCTTTCAATAGCTATCTGACCACTGATAAAGAGCATGTTACCTGCCTGCACGGCCTGGCTGTAGGGTCCGATCGGTTCAGGAGCCTGATCAGAATAAACAACTGATTTTGACATGTTTCTTGAGATTAAAATTTAATTTAGGGTTCGTCAAAAATAGCATCCGGCAACGGATTTACTCGAAGTGCATGAATATTTTAATCATTGGTGAAAACACACATTACAAGGAAGCCCTTCAGAAGTTTGGTGAACACCACACCTATTCTGTAGTGGGAGAACATCGTGAAGCCGAGAAGTTTCTCGAGAGCCACGACCTTGTAATGGATTTTATTATCGATGAAGAGCCGGCACGTTTTGAAATATATGTCGATAAAAACGCCACAGTATTTCTAAATACATGCAAAGTAAGTCTGGGTGAACTCACCTTCATGGTTGGGCATGACTTGCAGAGTCGCATCTTCGGATTCAACGGACTGCCTACCTTCATCAACCGCCCTATACTAGAGGTAAGTCTTTGGCGTGCTGAAGACGAGGCGAATCTGCGAAAGATATGCGAAGCACTGAAAACAGAATTTCTGATTGTAGATGATCGCGTTGGGCTTGTTACTCCGCGTGTTATCTGCATGATCATCAATGAAGCATACTATACCGTGATGGAAGGCACCGCTTCGCGTGAAGATATAGATATGGCCATGAAGCTTGGCACAAATTATCCTTACGGACCTTTTGAGTGGTGCAAGCGTATCGGCATTACGCATGTATACGAACTGCTGGAAGCGCTATATGAAGACACGCGCGATGAACGCTATAAGATCTGCCCACTCCTAAAAAAGGAATATCTCCGGCAGTAGTCATGCGGTTGTAAGCAACATTTTACACTTTGTGTTTAGCCAAGAGCTTTCATTCCGTAAACGTTTTCGAAAAGAAAATTTGCAATATATCTGCCCCTTCCGTCCACCAAAGCACTATTTGATAACTTTGTCAGGTTTCTAATTTTATATCATGGCGAGTGAGTTCAACAAGACTGTTTCCACACGGTACCACATGTACAACAGTCTTTTTTTAAACCTTCCGTATAGCGGCATCTATCGTACGGGAACATTGCTTCCTCTTTTACAACAGTCGTGCGAAGCAGGGTTCGATAAAGGGAAGGATCCGAGAACGATCATCCGAAAATTCTTCAGCGACTTTACACCACAGGCTTCACAGGAGGAGCAACTTGATCTGCTCTTCAACTTTATACAATATGTAGAGCGCCAGGTGGTATTATTCGATTCGATCGAAGACGCTGCCTTTGATGAGATCAACAACCTCCACGGCAAAGGTACAGTATCAGCATTACTGTTACGTGCCGCTGCGGAAGGTGTAGAGGAAGAGCTCAAGAAAAAACTGGAAGATTTCAGTGTGCGCGTAGTGTTAACCGCTCACCCAACCCAGTTCTATCCGGGAAGCGTACTCGCCATTATTAATGATCTCGAACAAACTATTCGCGATAACAGGCTTGATGAAATAAATCTGTTGTTACGCCAGTTGGGTAAAACAGCTTTCATTAACAAAGAGAAGCCTACACCTTTTGATGAGGCAATCAGTCTTTGCTGGTTCCTGGAGAGCGTATTCTACCCGGTTATACCCGAGATCATACAAAAACTCATGGCCGGCCTAAATATCAAGCTGGAAGAGTGGAATAATTTTGATCTGCTCAAGATCGGTTTCTGGCCGGGTGGCGACCGCGATGGAAATCCATTCGTAACACACGAAATTACTCTGAAGGTTGCGCAGCGTCTGCAAGAGACTTTGTTGAAGTGCTATCATCGTGATCTTCGTTTCCTCAAGCGCAGACTTACCTTTAAAGGCGTTGATCATATTATTGCCCGCGCTGAAAGTAAAGTATATCCTATAGCGTATGGCGGGTATGGCGAAATATACCATCACCCTGACGAGTTGTTGAACGATCTGTTCGAAGCCCGCGATGTGCTCATCAATGATCATCGTGGTCTCTTCCTCGATCTGCTGGATTCCTTTATCCTTAAAGTAAAGATCTTCGGTTTCTACTTTGCCAGCATGGACATTCGTCAGGATAGTCGCAAGCATGCCTATGTATGGGAAGCTTGTATTGAGAAGCTGCAGAGTAAAAATAAAAAGCTGAAGAATTTTGATAAGCTCACCGAAGCAGAGAAGATCGACACATTACTATCGCTCAACTTCAAACCGGCATCACTGAAATTCGATGATGAGTTTGTTACTGAACTGATCGAGAGTATAGATGTGATCGGACAGATACAAGAGCAAAACGGAGTAGAAGGTTGTCATCGCTATGTAATCAGCAACTGCCAATCGGCACTGGATGTTATCCGCGTATTTAAACTCGCACAACTGGTACTTGGCAAAGAAGACGATCTTAAACTGGATATAGTACCGTTGTTTGAAACCATCGAAGACCTGTCGCATGCACCTTCGGTGATGAAAGCATTATATAGTATACCGGCTTATCGCGAGCACCTGAAGAGACGTGGCAATAAACAAACCATTATGCTGGGATTCTCTGATGGAACAAAAGACGGTGGATACCTTCGTGCGAACTGGTCTATCTTCCAGGCGAAAGAAAATCTCACGCGCATCACGCGCGAAGAAGGATTCACAACTGTGTTCTTCGATGGACGTGGTGGCCCGCCAGCACGTGGTGGTGGAAACACGCACGATTTCTATTCATCATTGGGTGATACAATAGAAGATAAAGAAGTTCAGATTACTATACAGGGACAAACCATCAGCTCTAATTTTGGTAAACCTGTTTCGTGCGGCTATAATCTCGAACAACTTCTTTCGGCTGGCATAGAAAATTCTGTATTCAAAAACATTGATACATTCGAGGCTAACGAAAAAGCATTGATGGACCTTCTGGCAGAAGAAGGACACAAGGCCTACCTCGACCTGAAGCAGCATCCTAAATTTGTTCCATATCTCGAGAAGATTACTCCGCTCGCTTTCTTTGGCGATACCAACATTGGTTCGCGCCCGGTAAAACGTAACTCCGGCAGTTTAAAATTTGAAGACCTTCGTGCTATACCCTTCGTAAGCTCGTGGGCGCAGATGAAGCAAAACATTCCCGGATTTTACGGAGTGGGAACTGCTATACGTGAGTTGAAAAAACAGGGGAAACTTCGCGAGCTTAAAGCGCTGTTCAAGCAATCGCTTTTCTTCCGCACACTATTGAGCAACAGTATGATGTCGCTGACTAAATGTTATTACCCGGCAACAGCATACCTGTCGAAAGACAAAGACTTCGGAGACTTCTGGAAGAAGATGTATGCTGAGTTCAAGTTATCACGTGAAATGATTCTTGAAGTATCAGGATTATCTGAACTAATGGAGAACACTCCTGTAAATCGCGACTCGGTAAAATTGCGTGAACGCATTGTTCTTCCATTAATCACCATCCAACAATTTGCCTTGCAACAACTTCGCGATCCGGATGATAAAGACAAGGATAAAGCGTTTGATAAACAATATCGCAAGCTTGTAATGCGCTGCATGTTTGGTATTATTAACGCTGCGCGCAACTCCGCATAATACTTGTAGGAAGCACAGCAAAAACAAAGTACATTTGTATCCTGTTATCAATCTTATACCAAAGACATAACAGGATTTATAAGCGGTGGACACTGACGGGTGAAAGCCGCTTTTTTATTTCCAGTCTGGAATACTTTGCAAAATATACTTAAAAGCCGTTCCAACGTTTTATACTATTATTCTGTCATACCTGTAGAGTATATTACAAACTATACTTTCTAAGTCAGTTTTAACATCATTTTAAGCTGCTTTTTACTTTTGTAAGATTTCTTTGTATTCGCAACCCTGGCTCTTGGTTTAAAAGCGTTCCTTTATAAAATCTCCTAACTGTCACTCATGTCCGCCCATTCACTCATAGTACTTTGCTCATTTATCTCCAGTGTGCTGTTCAGCTACTCTGCAACAGCCTATAGTGATATCATTGATGGATATACCAATCATTTATCGGTATATCCGGGCGATTCTGTTACACTATATTTGAATGCAGCCAAGTCTATTACCGAGTATACTATAAAACTATATACTTTACAGGGCGAGGAAGTATTGCAATGCAAAGCCTCTGTTTCTCCGCAGTTAACTGATTCTAAAAAACCATACGAAGAGGGTTTTGGCTATAAACGCACCACTGCTGTATTTCTTCCGCCTACATTAAAAAGCGGTGTATATCTGTGGGAGAACAAAATACCTTTGATTGTAAAATCTACAACAGCCAAGATCATTGTGCTATATCCTTCCAACACCGAAAACGCATATTGCAATGCCGGAGGCAAGAGCCTGTATAGTTTTAACTCATCCGATAAAGCAGCATCTCCTGTGGTATCTTTTCTTCGCCCCATGTCGATCGAAACACACTCGCTGGAATTTCTTCGCTGGATGGAGAAACAAACTTTTCAGGATGTAGGCTATATCACCGATATGGATATGGATGAATATCGTGAAATAAAAAAAGCATCACTTCTTATTGTAGCTGGCCACAGTGAGTATTGGACACTGCAGGCCCGCAAGAATTTCGACCGCTTTGTAGGCGATGGTAAAAATGCA
Source organism: Ohtaekwangia sp. (assembly GCF_036568665.1). GTDB lineage: Bacteria > Bacteroidota > Bacteroidia > Cytophagales > Cyclobacteriaceae > Ohtaekwangia. The sequence goes on from NZ_DATCSD010000134.1 coordinate 8,748, forward strand.
CTGATAATTTCCGGCAATACCATGTGGTGGCAGGTGCGCTATAGCAAAGACAAGAATCAGTTGATCTGCTATAAAAATGCCAAGAACGACCCTATAAAATCCGGTAAACTGAAAACTATAAACTGGAATGAGATCACACTAAATTACCCGATCATGCGATCGTTGGGTACTGATTTTTCATTGGCAGGATATGGCCGCAAGGGAGATAAAGGCTGGGATGGCTATAAAATTATAACCCGTTCACCCCTTCTTGAAAACACCAACATCAAACCCGGAGATATAGTATCGTGCGCCAGCGATGAACTGGATGGTGCTCCTCTATCAGGATTCAACGATGGTATACCGATCATCAATCAAGATGCATTAGGGTTTCAAAAGGTAGAGATCATTGGATATGATCTTGTATCCAGAGGCGGAGTAGAGGGTGTAGCTACGTGGATTGTTTTTAAAGCAAGTCGATCATCCGGTATAGTAATCAACACTGCTACAACCGATTGGTGCTCGCGACACGGCATCGGCAGCAATCCGGATATCCAAACAATAACGCACACCATGATTACCAAACTGTTCAATAAAGAATATGTATTCTCGCCAGAAGAGAATGCTCAGAATAAAGAACCTGTAAGCCTGGCTAATTGATTGTTATTATATATAGGTATATCAAATAAAAAAGGACAGCTCATCACCGTCCCTTTTATTTTATAGCGCTTGCTAATAATTACTCTTTCTTTTCCTTGGAAGAAGCCTTCGACTTTTTCACTTTAATAGTAAGTACATCAGCTTTGCCATCGTGATCGGCCATAATAGTTCCTCCTTCTTCTACTTCACCTTTTAGTATCTCTTCTGCTACCGGGTCTTCCAGGTATTTCTGGATGGCTCTGTTCAGCGGGCGAGCACCGAATTGATGATCGTATCCTTTTTCTGCAAGGAAGTCTTTCGCTTTATCTGTGAGTTCAACATTGTAACCAAGTTGAATGATACGGTCGAACAACTTACGCAGCGTAATATCGATAATCTTGTGAATATGTTCGCGTTGCAGTGAATTAAACACGATCACATCATCTAAACGATTCAGGAACTCCGGAGAGAAAGCACGCTTCAACGCATTTTGAATGGTAAGCTTCATGTGCTCTTCTTCCGATTCACGTTTTGCTGCAGTAGCGAAACCGATACCTGTACCGAAGTCTTTCAGGTCACGAACACCAATGTTTGATGTCATGATGATGATCGTATTTCTGAAATCTACTCTGCGTCCCAATCCGTCTGTCAGTATACCATCGTCAAGTACCTGCAGCAGTATATTGAATACATCCGGGTGCGCTTTTTCAATTTCATCCAGCAATACTACAGAGTATGGCTTACGTCTTACTTTCTCAGTAAGCTGACCACCTTCTTCGTAACCTACATATCCGGGAGGCGCTCCCACAAGGCGTGATACAGAGAATTTCTCCATATACTCACTCATGTCGATACGCACCAAGGCGTCTTCTTTATCGAAGAGATAAGTAGCCAGTACTTTTGCTAATTCTGTTTTACCTACACCGGTAGGTCCGAGGAATATAAATGAACCGATCGGCTTCTTCGGATCCTTCAATCCAACGCGTGTACGTTGAATCGCTTTTACCAGCTTCCGGATTGCTTCTTCCTGGCCGATAACTTTACCGCTCAACTCTTCGCCCATGTTCAGCAACTTGTTGCTTTCTTTTTGTGCGATACGTTTGGTCGGTATACCGGTCATCATCGCGATCACATCGGCAACATTATCCTCGTTTACAGTGTACTTCTCTGTGCGTGTTTTTTCTTCCCACTTCGCTTTCGCGAGGTCAAGTTGTTCAATCAGTTTCTTTTCACGATCACGCAGTTGTGCTGCTTCTTCGTATTTCTGACTTTTTACAACACGATTCTTTTCTTTCTTCACATCTTCAATAGCCTCTTCGAACTTCACGATGTCTTCAGGCACGTGAATGTTGTTGATGTGAACGCGTGCTCCGGCTTCATCCATCACATCGATAGCTTTGTCCGGCAGATAGCGGTCGCTGATATAGCGGTCAGAAAGTTTTACGCAGGCTTCGATCGCTTCTTTCGTGTAGATCACATGGTGGTGATCTTCATACTTCTCCTTAATGTTATCAAGGATCTGGATCGTTTCTTCCGGTGAGGTAGAATCTACCATTACCATCTGGAACCTGCGGGCAAGTGCACCGTCTTTCTCTATATATTGACGATACTCATCCAGTGTAGTTGCACCAATGCATTGTATTTCTCCGCGGGCCAAGGCCGGTTTAAACATGTTGGAGGCATCGAGCGAGCCAGAAGCTCCGCCTGCTCCAACAATAGTGTGCAGCTCATCGATGAAGAGTATAACGTCCGGAGATTTTTCCAGCTCGTTCATCACCGCCTTCATACGTTCTTCAAACTGACCACGATATTTTGTACCTGCCACCAGCGATGCAAGATCAAGCGTTACTACGCGCTTGCCAAACAACACACGTGACACTTTCTTTTGAATGATGCGCAGTGCCAATCCTTCAGCGATTGCTGTTTTACCTACACCGGGTTCACCGATAAGTATAGGATTGTTCTTCTTTCTTCTGGAAAGTATTTGTGCTACGCGCTCAATTTCTTTCTCACGACCAACGATAGGGTCGAGCTTATTGTCTTCTGCCAAGCGAGTAAGATCGCGGCCAAAGTTATCCAGCACAGGTGTGCGGGATTTTTCGGTTCCTTTTTTCTCTTTGCCGGCAGCACCACCTTGTGCGCCACCACCAAATATTTTGGATGAATCATCATCCGGATCGTCCGTATCCTGAGAGGCCATCGGACCTTCATTTTGGTATTCCAGCATTTCTTTCACAGTCTCATAGTTTACGTCAAACTTATTTAAGATCTGCGTGCCCAGATTATCATGATCACGCAGTATAGAGAGCAACAAATGTTCAGTGCCAATGAGTTGGGCCTTGAAAATTTTTGCTTCGAGGTAAGTGATCTTTAGAACTTTTTCAGAAGCTTTTGTGAGTGGAATGTTAGCCAGATTTTTTATCTGATGTGTAGCGGTTCCCTTGGAAATCTTTTCGATCTCATTTCGGAGTTCATCCATAGGTACACCTAATTTCTTCAACACACCAACGGCTACACCTTCGCCTTCACGAATCATACCGAGGATGAGGTGTTCAGTGCCAATATAGTCATGACCTAACCGAAGTGCTTCTTCTCGGCTGAGTGAGATAACTTCTTTAACGCGGTTGGAAAATTTTGCCTCCATAATAGAGAAAGTCAAGAATGATTAGTGTAAATGTAAAAGTTTTTGTTTGTTCAATACTACCGTTGCCCGAAGATTTAATACTGCGTAAGAAACACGTTCAATTTAACATTTGTTCATTTTTCACGGCAGAGGCCTTCACAATCTGAGCAGCGGAAGGTCCTTCACAAAAGATCAGGTCGATAAGGCTCATGTTACTTACAAACGCATTGCCAAATACTTGAGTATACGTGACAGGACTATAAAACTTTGCCAAAAGATCGGTTTTTTTAGGATTTATCAACGATCGCATGTCTTGTATACCCGATGTGGTATCTTTTTCATAGGACATACTTTCTCTGACAGGTGTATTCCAACGAAGCCATGCAAGACACATTGACAGCAAATGGAAGTTGAGGTCGTATAAAAATTCATACTTTTTGAAGAGTAATTTTTCCAGATCTTCCGCGTAATGTTCAAAGAACGGAGCATTTCCATACGCTGATTGCACCGTGCGCCAATGATTGTTTAACCATTTCTGCGTGTAATCCATCCGTATATCTGTAATAACAACTTTATTATGTTTACCTGATAAAGGTATAGTAAGATGAGCAGGTCCCTGCGATGTGTTGAGGTAACAACGGTTACGATACGTTTGTTTCACATAGTGTTCATATCGTTCCACTATAATTTCATTGGAAGACGACAACACTGAGAAGTAGGCAATGGAGGGAAGGTAGTGTAATTCTATAAGAGCGTTCACGTGACTGACTTATCTATATCAAATTTACCGGCAACATCGGATTTCTGATGGCAGTAACAAAACATACTTCCGGATTTTAATTATACTTGTATAACTCTATCCTTACCTGTATGCAACATTCCCGGCGCATAGCTCGCCTTGCTTTGCCTGTACTTCCCTTGTTTTATATTTCGGTTTTTCTTTACTCGTGCTCGGACGACTCTGCTGAAAAAACTCCACAGACTCCTCCAACTACAACTCCTGCGAATCCGATTCCTGATACGCCCGATCCAAACACAGATATAAAAGAACTCGATGCGTGTACACCGAAAGTATCGTATGGCTATACCGATCAGGTATCGTATATGCCATCCGAAAAGGTTACGGTATACCTTCATACGGCTACACCTACTACAGCATGCCGGCTGAATGTATATAGTGTTACGGAAGATTCTGTTTTTTCGGTGAAATCGTCTCTCACAACACAAACCATTACTACGAGCGATCCTTCCATTGATGGTTTCGGCTTCAGCCCAACCGTTGAGATGGAGATTCCTTCTTCCGTGCCCAGTGGCCTGTATATGATTGAAAACAAAATTCCTTTCATCGTAAAGCCAAAAGGCCCTGTTGATCTTCTCATCGTTTACCCCTCTAACACAGCCAACGCATACGAGCAGAGTGGTGGCAAGAGTTTATATACCTCGAATAAAGGACCGATGGTATCGTTTCATCGTCCTATAGCCTTGCAGCCTTTTTCTAAAATTTGCCTGCAATGGTTTTATAATCAAAAGGATGTGAGCATAGGGTATATAGCGGATGTTGACCTTGATGAATATGAGAACATTAGCGAAGCCAAAATTCTTGTGATTGTAGGGCACAATGAATATTGGACGCGCAAAGCACGAGAAAACTTCGATGCGTTTATCGACAACGGTCATGATGCACTTATCCTTTCCGGAAATACTATGTGGTGGCAGGTCCGTTATTCAGACGACAAGAGTCAGCTGATATGCTATAAATCGGATAGCGACCCCGTTGCAACCACTTCCCTCAAAACTATACTCTGGAATAATCCTTCGCTGGATTACCCGATCATATCCAGTATTGGTGCCGACTTCGACCTGGGCGGTTATGGATTAAAATCTGATCTGGGTTGGAATGGATATAAAATTATGAAACCAGCTTCGCCTTTGTTTGAAGGTACGGGCTTACAGAAAGGCGATATCATTTCACTTCCTACAACGGAATGTGATGGCGCACCGCTGGCAGGATTTGATATAGACAATTATCCTATACTGGACCGTGAAAGACTTCAGGCTGATCAGGCAGAGATCATCGCTTTCGATCGTGGTTTTCGAAATGCAGATACATACCCAACGATGCTGGTATACAGGCGATCAAAATCATCTGGTACTATCATCAACACAGGCACTACCGATTGGTGCTCATCCAACGGTATGGGTGGAGCATCAGGCACTACTATTAAAAAGATTACTGCGAATGCTATTCACAAACTACTCAACCGGCAGAGTGTTTTTATTCAGTAAATAAAGATATAGTCTTACTTAAATATCTCCAGGTACGCCACTATAAAAGGTGCGGATATAAACAGACCATCAAAGCGATCGAGGAAACCACCATGACCGGGCAGGCTTGCTCCGGAATCTTTTATTTCAATACTTCTTTTCAGCAGAGATTCAACCAGGTCGCCAAAGGTTCCGCCAACAATAATGATCACACCAATGGTTAACCATTGCCAAAGGGATAAGGTGTGAAAGTAACGCGACAAACCAAACGCAAAGATCATAGCCAGTAATGCTCCTCCAAAGAAACCTTCCCACGATTTTTTAGGAGAGATGCGTTCAAAAAGTTTTCGCTTACCTAAATAGGTTCCGGCAAAGTAGGCTCCCGTATCGCTTGCCCACAGAATAAAGAGGCATCCAAAAATGACCTCGTAGTTATATATACCTTCTTCAAATACAGCAATGTTCAGCAAAGCAAAGGGCACTGCCACATATACTATACCCAGAAAGGTGAATGCTATATTGGTAAAAGGCTTGCGCTCAAATTTCTTGTATAGCTTGATCATATAAACCAGGGAAATGATCGGGAAGATTATAAAGTAAAGCCGATACGACACCAGTTGTTTTTCAATAAGGAATGAGAGCACAAAGATCAGGATACCGCCAAATGTACCCAGCACTTTCTGAGGTACCATTCCATCTAACCCTACGAGCTTATAAAACTCGATGATGGAGAAAAAACAAATAATAAAGAATACAGCGAAGTATCCCCATTCGCTCAGGCATATAGCGGTGATGATACCTGCAGAACCGAGTAAACCGGTAATAATACGAAGGGTAAGATTATTGTATTTAGATAATTTTTCAGTCACAAATTTCTGATGATCAGTTAGCGATGAGTAAAATATGATTGGTTACGGAACAAGAGTCGTATGATCTTCATTTGTATTGTTCAGAAGTTCTGTGGCTTTATGTTTTTCATACATCTTTTTAAAAATATACAATAAGAGCACCGTAGCTACCCCACATCCTGCAACGGCTGGCCAGGGCGCAGCCTCCGAGCTTTCAATGTCCATCTTAACAGAGCCTTGCTGGTAAAGATACATGGCAATTACAGTAAAACCATTGTTGATAAAGTGTGCAAGAACAGGAATCCACAGGTTGCCCGACCAGTAGTAAACATATCCGAACAGAGCACCGAGCAACATGCGTGGCACAAAACCATAAAACTGTAAATGTATAGCGCTGAAGATAGCGGCCGATGTCCAGATGGCAAGGTGTATATTATTAGAAGCGCGGAAAAATTCTCTTTGAATGATACCTCTGAACACCAACTCTTCACCAATTGCGGGCAATACAGCGATTACGATCAAAGCCAGAAATACTTGCGCTTGGGAATCGAAGCTGGTGAGATATTCGGTAAGTTCTCCCAATTGTTCTTCGGTTGATTTTGCCCATTCCTCTATACCCGAAGGGAGATGAATATCTTTATTCCATTCTATAAAAAATGAATTGGTGATCATGAATACCATCACGATCAGGCCAATCAACAATGCAGCTTGCACAGGTATAGCCTTACGGAAAAGATCTGTTAACGACTCATGAAATCTTGTCAATAAAAACATGGGCACGAGTATAAGGCCGAACAAGGTGCCGAATCCCTGCATTAAATAAAGCGGAACCTTCATGTTGGGGTCGCTCGTCGGATCTTTCAATGCTTCGGTCATTTCCAGCAGTGTGCCCGGATAAAAAGGCAGCGCTACAAAAAAACCAATCATTGGTCCAACCACCTGAAAACCCATTAATACAGCCACCAGCGTGATCAATATTACCACAGCCGGGTGTGTTTGACGGGCTTGTGTTTTCAGCTCCATATTTCTGTTTAAATTTGCGGGCTAATATGGTGAAAATCGGTCAAATAGAACTTGGAGAATTTCCTTTGTTGCTCGCTCCTATGGAAGATGTGAGTGATCCGCCCTTTCGTGCGGTGTGCAAAGAAGGTGGTGCAGACCTGATGTATACTGAATTTATATCATCAGAAGGGTTGATCCGCGATGCTGCCAAAAGCCGGCAGAAGCTGGATATATTTGAATATGAACGCCCCATCGGCATTCAGCTTTTTGGTGGCGACATTGGTAACATGGTGCAATCGGCTGAGATTGCTACGGCTGCTAATCCTGACCTGATCGACATCAACTATGGTTGTCCTGTAAAAGCAGTAGCCTGCAGGGGTGCCGGTGCTGCGTTGTTACAAGATATACCGAAGATGGTAAAGATGACGGCCGAGATTGTAAAATGCACGCATCTGCCGGTAACGGTGAAGACACGCCTCGGCTGGGATGAGTCTACTAAAAATATACTGGAAGTAGCCGAGCGTTTACAAGACATCGGTATAAAAGCATTGTCTATACATGGCCGCACGCGCGTGCAGATGTATAAAGGTGAAGCCGACTGGACATTAATCGGAAAAGTAAAAGAGAACCCACGCATTACTATACCCATCTTCGGCAATGGTGATATTGATTCGCCTGAAAAAGCATTGGAGTATAAAAACCGTTACGGTGTAGATGGTATTATGATCGGCCGCGCTGCAATTGGTTACCCATGGATCTTTAACGAGATCAAACACTATATAAAACATGGTGAACGCCCGGCACCACCGGATATGGCTGAACGCGTACGTGCTGCCAAAAAACATCTTGAATTTTCCATTCGCTGGAAAGGCGATCGCCTTGGTGTATTTGAAATGCGCAGGCACTATACCAATTACTTTAAAGGTATAAATGATTTCAAACCATTCAGAATGAGGCTGGTGGAAGCTCCAACAGAAACAGAAGTAATGGCTATACTGGACGAAGTGGTTGGTGCCTATAGCGCCTCCGTTGCAGCAGCGTAATAAAACAGCAACAATCGGGTTTTATTTCTGCCAAACTCGCAGAACTTTTGCATTCAGAAAGTCGTACTCATGGTACTCAACCTCCTTTATGTCTGAATCAAATCGCTCTTCCTCCATTTTACTTTTCTTATTGTTAACGCTCATCTGGGGTACATCCTTTATCCTGATCAAGCAGGGCCTCAAAGTATTTTCTCCCGATGAAGTCGGAGCTATTCGTGTAGCCGCGGCTTCACTCTTTCTCCTTCCGCTGGCTATAACACGCCTGAAAGATTTACAACCCCACCACTATGCTAAACTCTTTGCATCGGGCATGCTGGGTATATTTATACCTGCCTTTTTATTTGCCACAGCACAAACCCGCATGGATAGTTCGGTGGCCGGCATCATGAATACACTCACACCTATCTTTACCATGACCATCGGTGCTATAGTATTCAAACTCCGATTTAAAAGTATAGCCATCGTTGGTATACTTCTCGGTTTTGCCGGTGGGGTTATACTTGGTTTTTCGAGAGCGGATGGCTCGGTGAGCTTTAACATGTTTGCCTTACTCATTGTACTTGCCTGTTTCTGTTACGGCTCCAATCTCAACCTCATCAAGTTTAAGATACCTGATCTGGGATCGCTGGTTATTACCAGCGTTTCTTTATTGCTGATCGGCCCACTCGCCTTGATATACCTCTTCAGATTTTCTGATTTTGCACAAACACTTACTACACAACCTGGTGCGTGGAAAGCTTTTGGATTTATTGTGCTACTCGGATTTATGAGTACCGCGGTAGCTACCATTCTTTTCAACCGACTGGTAAAAATCAGCACGGCTTTATTTGCCAGCTCTGTTACTTATGCTCTGCCGATTGTTGCTGTAATGTGGGGCGTGCTGGATGGTGAACAACTTGGCATAGGGCACTTTATAGGAATGGCTGCTATTATTGGTGGAGTATACCTGGCTAACCGCAAGTAATTATCCGTTAACTGTTAATGGTTAATCGTAAGCAGAAAAATCCTTCGAACTCTCCGTCTTCCGGACTTTATACTTCAACATTCGTTGATTGATGTTTCCTTGTTCGTTATTCAAATGCTGTTTCTTGCATATCTCGTAGATGAATGTAGATAAAAATGCAGAATATCTCCCACAGACCTCGCAGATTTCCACAGAACAAACTGAAAGTAAATGCTATACTTCAACATTCGTTGATCGATGTTCCTTGTTCGTTATTCAATTACGTTATCCGTTAACCGTACCTGAAAATATAGATGCGATTAACGGATAACTATTAACATGTAGCGAAACAACGTTACTTCAACTCGGCCACCATCTTGGCATTGCCCATCTGTGGGACAATCGCTTCGGTGCGGATCATATTCTTATCCGATGCTGAAATCCAGAAGGTGGTTTTCTCACCACCATCAACCTGATTCATGGTAATTTTATATGTATCGAATGAACCTGCCGGCACCGTGATCTTTTCTGTGCCTGCTAACTTCAATTCGTATCGTTTTACCTGCGAGGTTTGTACATCCAGCATTTCAATTATCGTAGGTACATCTTGCTTCAGAGGCAAACGAGCAATTACCAGATCAGAACCTGCTCCATCGATCACGATCGGATTTTCAAGTTTTACGTTGATGTCGTTCTTCTTGCCATTACCCATATCCATAGAACCTGTTACGGCTTCCTGCGTATAGTTCAGGTCTACTGTTACAGGGCCTTGCTTTATATTCCGATGCAGGCACTTCAATGTTTTCAATTCAATGTGGCTTTCATCTTTCATCTCGCCCATCGGTGATTTTACAGCATCTGTTACTGACCATTTACCATTGTCGATCTTTATTTCGCGATTCATATCCATCGCTATATTTTGAGCGCCCATCGTCATAGTAAAGGCATAGTTATACTTACCGGCTTGCAGGTCGCCCACAGGCTTCGGCACTTCTTTCGAAACAGCTACTTTCTCAGGGGCCTTTACCGTTTTTACATCTACCAATATAGCTTTCTGCTTTTTGGCAAGCTCGGGCTTCAGCGATTCCTGATAACGACCACCTAAATGTTTCGCCAGGAATTTTTCTGCATACGCTAACATCGCCATATTGTTTTCCGGATTACGGAAGCCATGTCCTTCATCCTGTGCACAGATATACTCTACTGCTATACCTAAATCGCGAAGAGCGGATACGATCTGATCAGACTCTGCTTTCTTTACACGCGGATCGTTCGCGCCTTGCACCACGAGCAATGGCGCTTTGATTTTGTTGGCAGAGAAAAGCGGTGACTGTTTTTCAAGTTTTGCTTTTCCTTCCGGTGTAGATGGGTCGCCCATACGTATATAAAATACTTTACGTATAGATTCCCAATACGGAGGAATGGAATTAAGCAGCGTGATCAGATTGGAAGGCCCCACTATATCTACACCTGCAGCATATACATCCGGTGTAAATGTAAGGCCCGCGAGCGTAGCATAGCCCCCATACGAACCTCCCATAATACCAACACGCTTGGCATCTACTATACCTTTGCTGATAAGATGTTTTACACCCCAGGTAATATCATCCTGCATTTTTTCTCCCCACTGTAAATTACCGGCATTCAAAAACTTTTTACCATAACCGGTAGAAGCGCGGAAGTTTGGCAGCAACACAGCATAGCCACGGTTCGCCAGGAATTGCGCATAGCCATTAAAGCCCCATGTATCGCGAGCCCACGGACCTCCATGCGGAAAAACGATAAGCGGCAAATTCTTGGCTTCTTTACCCAGTGGTAATGTGAGGTATGCCGGTATCTCCAACCCATCAGACGATTTATAGGTGATAGGCTCCATCCTGGCAAGCGGCAGTGTTTGCAGCTTGGGGCGTGGAGTATATTGCTTGATCACTTTCTTACTTACTTCATCAAAGAAATAAACAGAACCCGGATCATCGTCACTATAAACTGATACAAGTACTTTGGTTTCATCTTTTGTACGTGAAGCGAATGCAATTTCCTTTCCAGGGAATTTTGCTTTCAGAAAATTATACTTCTCTTCTGAAGGTTTGTCTTTAAAATACCAGCGAGTCTTTGCTTCGGTATAGGTGGTGTAGATGATCTCGCGTGTTTTATCAGAGACATATACTCCGCCAAAATCAACTTTATTGAGCGGATCGCCTTCTACGAGTTTAACTTCTTTTGAATCGGGATTGAACAAATATAGTTTCACCAGGTCTTCTGCATCGCCTTTGTTCGACTCCAGGTAAAAATTTTTATTTTCTTTATCGAAGAAGCCTGCTGGGCCACAGCTTTCCATCGGGCCGCAGTCATATATTTTGGAGAAACCACTTTCGTCAGCACGCAGTATCTCTGTGCTGCCATCATCGGCCGAGCGTGTAGCCAGTCGGATAGTTTCGTCCCAATCAAAATAGAAACCCGTGAGGCGATCTTTATTCTCTTTCAACAAGGTTAATTTACCCGTACTGATCTCGAGTTTATACAGATCGTGCCACGCCTGATCGCGGTTGTTCAACCCCACCCACAGTATATTCGGATCTTTCTGCGATACATTATAGATGAGCGCACGCACATTCTCCATTGGAGTAATGTTTCGCGCAACAGGCACACCGGTTTTCTTCTCTGCAGGTGCCGCAGGATCTACTGCATAAACATTAAAATTTTCGTTACCACCTTTGTCCTGTACATACAAGATATATTTACTGTCATACGTCCAGAAGTATCCACCGATAGGCCGCAATGTATCAGCAGTAACAGGCTTTGCTTTTTCGAACGGTTCATCAAACTTCTTTACCCAAACGTTCATCTTTCCTTTATACACTTTCTGAAAGCTGATCATGGCGCCATCCGGAGAAAGTTGCCCTCCGGCAATCTCCGGGTTATCGAAGAACAATTCGCGATCGATCAGCGGAGGTTCTTTACCGGCCTTGCTCTTCTGAGCCTGCACTGCCTGTACGATCAATACAGCAGCCATCATGAGAATGATATACTTTTTCATAGGGTTTTTAACGGGGGGTTAATGTTTCGTACAAATTAGTTAGTTGAAAAGAAGATTAAAATGTTACAGACGAAAATGAAAGATTAAAAAATCGAAAAACACTTCTACTTTTGCGCCAGTTATTTCTACGCATTATGCAACTTCAGAACGATCTATTACTTCGCACAGCACTCGGACAAAAGACTGAACGCACACCAGTATGGCTTATGCGTCAGGCAGGACGTGTTTTACCAGAGTATCGCAAGGTGCGCGCCTCCATAAAAGATTTCAAGACGTTGGTAAAGTCACCTGAATTTGCAACAGAGGTAACGATCCAGCCGGTGGATATACTGGGTGTAGATGCTGCCATTATCTTCTCCGACATTCTGGTGATACCCGAAGCAATGGGCTTAAACTACGAGATGGAAGAAAGCAAAGGCCCGGTGTTTCCGAGAAGAATTGAATCTGCTGCTGACCTGAACCTGCTACATGTTTCAACAGGTGAAGAGCTGCAATATGTGATCGATGCTATAAAACTTACCAAGCGCGAGTTGAACGGACGTGTACCTTTGATTGGTTTTGCCGGTGCTCCGTGGACGATCTTCTCCTATATGATTGAAGGACGCGGCAGCAAAACATTTAGCGCTGCTAAAAAAGTATTATACTCTCAGCCGGAGTTTGCACACAAGCTTCTGTCGATGATCACGGAAAGTACTATTCATTATCTGAAAGCACAGGTCAATGCTGGTGCCGATATCATTCAGCTTTTCGATTCGTGGGCTGGTGTATTGAGTCCGGATCAATATGAAGAATTTTCATTGAGGTATATATCGCAGATATGCGATGCTATTCCGGAAGTACCGAAGACCGTGTTTGCTAAAGGTGCATTCTTTGCGCGCGCCAGTATGAATACTATAAATTGTAATGTAGTGGGTCTCGACTGGAATATGGGTATAAAAGAATCGCGACAACTAATTCCTGACAAAGTATTGCAAGGTAATCTTGATCCTTGCGCACTATATGGTTCGTTCGATGATGTAAAACGCGAAACCAAAAAAATGCTTCAGGCTTTCGGTGGTACCAAACATATAGCAAACCTGGGGCATGGCCTATATCCGGATACTGAAGTGGATAAGGTGAAGTGTTTTATTGATACCGTGAAAGAGTTCAGAGCTAACGTTTAATAGCTCAACAAGCAATTACATTTTGAAAAAATAAGATAATGAGCTCCGGGGGAATATTCTATCTCAGAGCTCGCTTCTTTTTATACCCTGCCCGTATTATGAGTATTCAGTATATACTATAACGGATTCATTGTTATCCGCACAACAACGGGGTTTGCTTTCTGTGCCAGGTCAGAATTACTTTTTATATCATGATCTCCCAGTAAATCATCAAACTCCTGAGGCATAGTCTCATCCGGGTATTCAAGTCCTACAGTGATCTTTCTCGCTTCCAGGTGTCCGTCATCCCAACTTGCTATACCGCCATAATCCCATCCAAACCCGGAGAAAGTAAAGGGTTTCTGATTTAGTTTTTCGAGTTCCTTTAATCGTGTACCCAGTGTTATACCTTCTTTCGTTTTCCAGTCAGTTTGCTCTCCATCTACTTGTATATATGCCAATCCTTTAAATGCAACGGTATCATCTTCCCACACAAACTCCACTTCATTCCTTGTGCCTGGAAAGAGTAATGTATTTTGATATTCACCCATTCCCTCCGGATAATACCCGGTAGATCGTTTAACATTGGCTCCAAAAATATTTTTAAGCGCTTCTTCAGATTGAAAGCTCAACAGACTATCGAGCGGAAAGTTAACAGCGACAGCTGCCTCTCTTATACCGGCTGAATCGGAGTGAATCGTATCCTGAGATACCGCTCCTGCCTCAGACTGTTCCTTTCTTGTTGTACAGCTCCATACAACTACAAACACGATCGCACAAAGAATAAATTTCCGCATATTAATAGCCTGTTTGTTTGGTCTAATGCAGCACCCACTTTCTATAGTTAACTGACCGCTATATTAATTTCTCAAATTTAAAAATAACACAAATCTTTTTGCCCAGTTAACTGCGCCCACCTTGCTGAAAGTAATTTTGCATAATCAACATAATATAATCCGTAGCTGCCTAGCGAGTATCCATCATTGACTTCTATCAATAGCTGCTTCCCATCGTTGGTTAATCCAAAATCCAACGCATAACCAGCAGGAGCATCAACAAAATCTGATATTGCACGCTCAATAACTTTATAGTCAAACTGAACTCTCCAGTCTCCTCTATATAGCCTAGCCCCTAATACACGCTGATATCTTACAAACACTCTCCACTCTGCAACAAAATTAACAGGCTCCGATACCCATACAGGCGTGTTCAAATTTCTATCTCCACAACCGATTAAATCTTTTGTTGATCTTATCAATCTTCCGGTAAACTTCTTGGCAAATCCATTTGGCTTCGCAAACACGTTCCATTGAGTAGGATCGTTAGCAATTTCATCTATAGTTGATTGCCATATTTTTCTTCCCAAATATACCCGCAGGCTTTCCGGATAATCGATAGGGAGAGGAACAACTTTGTTTAATTTCTTCAGGGCGCTGTTTACAAATTGAATACTACCCAGACATACGCCATCCTCTTCTATGTGCACTTCCTCAATATTCTCAACCTTAACCAGCTCAAAACCCATAAAATAAAAAGCTTCGAGTGCGGTATAAAAACTGATGTTAGAGGCCTCTCCAAGCTTTATACTCTCATGATACAATTTCATCTTTCAAAATCTGACTATATATACTATCTCCGCCTCCGTTAATTATCTCCCCTTAAAACATCCCCATCATACCAATTCACAAATACAAGATCAAATTGTCTGGTGAGTCTCACAAGCTCCGGCACAGAACTGTTGCTCCAGCTATATATGCCCAGTTGTGTTACTTTACTATCGGCCAATGTTCCGTAATATATAGTGCTATCGGTGCGCAGGGAAAAGCCTCGTTCCACATAGCTGTCATTAATCTTCAGACTGCCAACCTTGGTTACATCTAAAAATTCCTTCAGTGCATTAAGGTCTATTGTTAGACCCGGCTCACCGATCGTGCTCCTCACATGGCACTTTGTAAATGCGGTAAATGAATCCTCTATCTTCTTGCTTGCATTTGCCCAAACTTCCTTGATACCGGTAATTTCAATATCGATCAACGGAAGTGCTGCTGGCTTTAGAAATTCACGCTGCCGCCAGTCATCTTCGTGCATGGCGGTCTCAAAGTCGTTATACATAAAAGTATCCGCCTGCTGAGGGAGCTCATTCGAAATAGTGGGTAATGTAAACAGAATATCTTCTGTCTTAACTTTTTCAATCTTGCGCAGCTTCAGGGTGAGTTTTTTTGTGCTAATAAAATCGACAGCATTGGGAGGAGTCGCTTCGTCTACAGACCATTCATTATCGTGAATGTGCATAGTAGTTGGTTTCGAAAAAGTTTCGGGTAATTGTTCAGGAGGCATTTCAGCTACGCCAATTGTTTTACCCGTAACGCTGTCAACAAAATGAACCTTTACCTTATCAGATCCAAAAAACTTATCAAATAATCCCATGACTCTTTGCTCAACTATAGAGCCTCAATATAGGAACATTCTTTAAAGGCACCTCTTTAGAGTTAATATATAGTTTGATCGGAGCACTGAAATCAAAAATCGTTTCATACAGCAAAAAAATCAACCAGACATTATTGTGTTCGGTAACGCAATAATTTCTATCTACTTATATCAACAGTTAAACGCTGCTATATATAGTACTGTCGAAATTACATCCAGACAATTCATCTATACCGATTCGTTCATCGTAGAAACGGTATGCTGATTTCTGCAACACCTACCGATAATAAAGATAAACATATACACGTTAAAGCCCGTATAGAATATCAGAAGCAACTGGCATAATATTTTATGTGCCTGAATGCCCAGGAAAAGATTCCTCATAAAACAAACAACAAACATGATACACCAGATTAGAAAATCCTCACGGCTTATCGTAACCGCCATCTTTATTCTTACGATGGCTGGTGTCGGTTGTAAAAGCAAAAAGAAAGCAATGGAAGCTACCGCTCGCGACAATGCTTCTATTGAAAAGGTAAAGCAGGAACAAGAAGCTCTGCTGAGAAAACAAAAAGAAGAAGAGGAGCGCAAAAAAGCGATAGCAGAAGAAGATCGTGTAAGACGGGAAACGGAAGCAAAAGCCCGTGAACCTAAAGCACGGCTCGAACAATACTTCAGTGCTATAGCAAGCTCTGCCAATACATCATCGGCCAATAACAGTATAAATGAAGCGTTGTCGTTATTCGCTTCTGGAGATACTCCGGTACTAATTGTGATCCATGAATCAGGTGGACAAAAGGATTATGACCGCCCCACTACCATTCGAGATTATCTGAATTACCTGAAAGACCAGAAGAAAAATTTCAATCGCATCGGCAATCTTCAATTTGACAGTGCAGGAAAAATTACAGAAGTAGAATTGATAAAACAGAAATAACCATAAATCAACACGACTATGATTCAGCCTAGATATATAGTAACTCTATTTTTCAGCGTGTTTCTCGCGGGCACTACCCTGGCGCAGAGAGACGACATCAGCCCTGAAAGAAAACAAGCTATTGATTCGCTTGCACTGGAAAAAATCAGAGACCTCAGCAAGTATATCAGCATCATTGGGAACAAAAAAACTCCTTTCCTGGAAGCTAATCGCGTGATGGATCGTGCTGAAGAGCTGTTTGCACCTGATAGTGAAATGGGTGTCTCTTCATTAAATCGTAAAGAAATAAGTTATTACAAAGTGCGTAAATATTTCGAACGACTGATGGCACTGAACTACGACCGTGTATCGATCACCTGGTATAATATACACTATATCAGCGATCTTGAACGACAACCCGATGGCCGGTATGTAGGGGTGGTGACTATATATCAACGTTTTGAAGGACAATCAGACGATGGCTTAAAGTATAAAGACACTACCAAAAAAGACATTACTATATATGTAGAGCGGAAGAAGACACAGATACAGGGAAGAATTGTTGAGTTCTGGGATGTGTTATTAGGCGATATACGAGTGACAGAAACGAGCGCATGAGATTACCGATAGCAGGTCTTGTAGTGATACTATTGTCGTCCTATCACCTTCGGGCACAGCTCGTGGGTGATCGCGATGACGAGAGTAAACTTTATGCTGAGACCAAACAAGTGAATCAATTCTTCAGGCGGTTCAATGGCGAAGAAGACGAGCAGGGAGAGCGATACTATCCGAAGGATAAACTATACAGAAGCGAAAAGCTGCGAAAAAAGTATCTGGGTATATTGTTCGATGCAAGCAACAATGGTATCAATCAGGATTTGAAAGTACAATTCGCCAAAGATGTACTTGACAAAACCAAGCCTGCGTTGTTAGATTTTCATGGAGGCAACTGGTTCTCTGAAGTGCATACTACTTTTACATCGAACGGAAAGAACCAAACTGTTATTTTGTTTATGGCGTTGGAGAAAGACCATCTCGGCAGCAAGTGGGTGATCACGAAAGTACATGCCGATATGTTTGATCCGTACTTTAAACGAGATACCACCAAAGTAGGAAAGTTTATTCATCCGTTAAGCCACGAGCTTGATTTCATGAATCTCAGGAAAGTATTCAGCAATGATAGTGTCAGTCAGTTTACGGCAAAGAAATTTGTACCTGATCATCTCTCGCTGTTTCTATACGAAGTCAAGAAAGGGAGCCTGCAATTCAAAACCGTGGAAGAAGTAAAGTTTCATTTCTTCCAGATCAACGGCTGGTATTTCGAGCTTTCAGAATTTAACAGACCCGGATATAATACCGGCTGGCTTATTTCTAATCTGGTAAAAATAAATAACGAGAATGAAAAAGACCTTCTCAGAAAATATCTCTACTATGAAAGAAAGTAAGCTCTGGCTTATCGTATTTCTTCTATTCGCTATATATACTCCTGAAGTACTGGGTCAGGCAAAAAAACAAAACGCCAAGACTAAACAGACGAAACAAACCACGCAGCCGAAGCAACCAGCGGCTGCGAAACAAGAAGCTAAGCAAGACCCAACGCTGGAGCATCAGCAAAAGGTAAAAGATATGGTGGCTTTCCTGGAGTATGTTCTTAACACCCTGGGCAGCAGCAGTACGCCTGCGCGTGATAAAGATGTACTGATAACACAAAGCTATACCAAGATATTTCGCGATGCGAAAGTACAGGTAGAAGATGATCTCGTTGAAAAACGCAATGTGATTACCAACAAAGACGTGCAGGCTTACCTGAAGGATGTAGATTTCTTTTTTGAGAATGTAAAGTTCGAGTTTACGATAAAAGATATACAAGGCAGAACCAACATCAACAATACGCTCTTCTATAAAGTATCGTTACTGCGAAATATAAAAGGCACTACAGCTGACGGAAAATCCGTGAACAATACTATTCCCCGGTATATCGAGGTAAATTATGATCCGAAAGACGAGGATCTGAAGATTGTAAGTATATATACCAAGGTATTCAATGAAAAAGAAGCTCTGGCACAATGGTGGGACGAACTCTCCTACGAATGGCAGTCAATCTTTGAAAAACAACTGAACATAACCGATAGCGTTGACGAGGAGGATATACACAACATTACTTCCATTGAAACGCTAGATCTTAGCCGAAACAAATATATACAGGATCTGGAGCCATTAACGGAACTCACCAAGTTGCGCGCGCTTAATTTATCGAACACGGCAATAACCGATCTCAGTGCATTACGAAATCTCTCCGATCTGCAGGAACTGAATTTATCGAACACAAAAATCACCGATATAAGTGCGCTTCGATATGCGGAGAAAATGCTAAAGCTCAATATCAGTAATACGACTATAAACAATATAGAAGTTGTTGAAAAGATGCCAAGACTCACACAGCTTGAGTTGAGCAAAACACCTGTTATTGATCTTACCTCACTTGGTAGTCTTACAGAGTTACAGTATCTGGACATAAGTGACACTCGCGTAACATCACTCGCACCGGTCAGCTTGCTAAGTAAATTAACAGAACTGGATGTTTCCGGAAGTACTGTTGCTGACCTGAGCTCTATAGCAGGGCTGAAAGATATATCTATACTTCACATCGATAGCACAGGCATCAGCGATATAACACCCCTGGCAAATCTGGGAGTACTCAAAATACTTTATGCGAATTATACTGCCATAAATAACCTGAATGCCTTACAGCGATTGACAAACCTGGAGAAAATATATTGCGATCATACACAGATAGACCGCTCGCTTGCCGATGCGTTTATGGCTGCACACCCGGGCGTGCTGGTTATATACAACACAGAAGATTTGAAAACCTGGTGGAATGCATTACCGGAAAGATGGAAGTATATCTTAAGCACAGCTATAAAAACGAGCGCAGATCCATCCAAAGAAGAACTGGCGCGTGTAACCAATCTTGATTCTATAAATTTTTCGAACAACGCACAGATACGCGACATCGAACCTCTGCGGAGGCTATTAAAGCTGCAGGTAATCATTGCAAATAAAACATCGGTAAAAGATCTGTCGCCATTGCGGGAGCTTCGTGAAGTAAAATTTCTCGACATCAGCGATACTCCAGTGGAAGATCTCTCATCTCTGACACATTTGCAGAAACTACAAGTACTGAAGGCTGACAACAGCAAGATTCAAAGTATAGCACAACTCCTTGATCACACCAGCCTGCAGAAATTATATACGGATCATACACGTATCAACGATGTACATGTGGCAGAGCTTTTACAAAAGAATCCGCATTGCCTGGTAATTTATAAAAGCGACAGCCTTGCTTTTTGGTGGAGTGGACTATCCGAAGAATGGAAAAGTATATTTAAGACACAGGTAAAAATACAGTCTATACCCACGAGAGAAGATCTGCACCAGTTAATTGAATTGGAGGCTTTACACTTTAATGATGCTGCTGTTACCGACCTAGTTGTATTGAAACCCTTTATTCGCCTGAAAGAATTACATTTCTCAGGCACTAACATAAGCGAACTTTTGCCGCTAACAGCTATTAAAACATTGAAATCGTTACATGTTACCAATAGCCCCGTACGAAAACTTGAACCACTGGCACAGCTTGCAGGTATTGAAGATCTTGATATATCCAATACACCGGTGGAAGAATTAGCCCCACTAACTTCGCTCGAAAATTTGAAGAGGCTGAACTGTTCCGGCACCCAGGTTGATGCGTTGAGTTCTTTAGAAAAATTACAGGCATTGGAGTATATCGATTGCTCCAACACAAATGTGAAGAAAATTACTGCCTTGGAAAATCTTCCGCTTAAAACATTGAAGTGCTACAACACCAAAATATCAAGCAAGACCATTGCAGCTTTTAAAAAGAGTAAGCCGGATTGCCAGATAGTATACTATTGAATTGATGTATATACTTAATTAAAAGACTCCCTGAATTGCACAGGCGATAGTTTTGTTTTCTGTTTGAATATTTTGTTGAAGGATTGAGAATGCTCAAAGCCAAGTTTATAGGCAATTTCACTTACGGACATGCCTGTAGTACTTAAAAGCTCTTTCGCCTTTTCAATAAGTTTATGATGAATATGCTGCTGGGTATTCATACCTGTAGCTGAGCGCAGCATATCGCTGAGATAGCGTGGAGAACAACTCAATGCATCTGCAAAATATGGTACGGATGGCAATCCCGTCAGCAATGATTCTTCTTTATCAAAGTAATCATTAAGCAACATTTCGAACTTCGCCAATTGATCGTTGCTACTTTGATTACGTGTTATAAATTGCCGGTTATAAAATCGCTTGCTATAATTAAGTAATACCTCTATGTGTGAAATGATCACATCCTGACTGAAGTGATCTATATTTTGCTGCAGCTCGTATTCTATATTCTTAAAAACGCCCACCAGTATATCCTTTTCTTTCGCCGAAGGATATAGTGCCTCATGAACAGCATAGGAAAAGAATCCGTAGTTTTTAATATTCTTGCCCAATGCGTGACTGCGGATAAAATCCGGATGAAACAGCAACGTAAAGCCACTATAGTCAGCACCTTCTTTCGCTTCTGCAATTACCTGGTTGGGAGAAATAAAGGAAAGACCACCTTCGTCAAAATCATAGTAATGTTGACCATACCTGATCTTTCCTTTAAAATTCATTTTGAAAGAGATCTTATAGAAGTTCAACACCATTCCTTTCTTCATATCCGTTGTATCAGCCTGAATGTTGCCATAATCTACCAGACTCACCAATGGATGCAACGGCTTGGGAAGCCCAAGAGCCTTGTGCAACTCAGATATAGAGTTGAATATATAAGGATGTATTGCTTCGCTCTTCATGTATTCAAAGTTAGCAATCAAAAATGATTATATCCGGAGTCCGTTATACGCTCTCATAGGGGCTTTCCAGTTGCAGGTATTTTTTTAATTGGGTTCGATATACCTCGGCACCTGTTTCCATCCGATTGGCATACGTCCTCACGGCATCTTTACCTGCGAGGTAACGCAGTTGATCTTTATTGTCCGTGGCTGCTTCATATACTACTTCTGACAGTTCCAATGGATCTGAAAATTCCATTAAGGTTCCATCCGTAAATCCTTCACCAAGTTTTCGCTGAAGTGCATCATATGCCGGATCATGAGCAACGTCCATTACATTCATATAATTACTCTGAATACCTCCGGGAGCAACGGTCTTGACACCTATATTAAATACAGCAAGATCGTATGATATACTTTCACTCCAGCCTTCAATCGCCCATTTCGATGCATGGTATATAGAACTCAGCGGATAAGAAGCCAGGCCACATATAGAAGATGTAGTGATAAATAATCCTCTTTTTCTTGTCTTGAAGTAAGGAATGAAAGCCTGTGTTACCCAGATTACACCGAAGAAATTAGTTTCCATTTGCCTCCTGATCTGATCTTCGGTATATATTTCCAACGGTCCTATCAGTCCATAACCTGCGTTATTAAATACAACATCTATAGCAGCAAGTTCGTTGGCAGCCTTTACCGTGGCGTGCACCTGCTGCGTATTCGTAACATCCAATGGCAGGAGTGTAACATTCTCGAGTTTATTTAGCTCAGTTTCCTTTTCAGGATTACGCATGGTGGCAATCACCCGCCAGCCTCTTGACTGAAATAATCTGGCAGTAGCTTTACCGAGACCTGCAGAAGCCCCTGTGATAAAAATTGTTCTCATGATGATTTTCTTGATTTTTTAACAGGTGTAAAATTGACAGACTGCCTTTATTTACCTGTATCCGAAATGACGTTTATTGAAGTCGAAATGGAAATCGCTCTGGTAATTAATTGTCCAGTTTATAGGATCGATATATAGGTATACATTTCCATACCACCGTGCCATGATCAATCATATCATGAACTTTTGAATCACGTGTTTCTGTGATGATCTTATGCATAGCTTTTGTTCCATCTGCCACGCTATTCCAAATCAGCACATCAACAATAACTCCACCATCATCTTCAGCAATATAGCGCGATTGAAATCCTGGCTGACGACATAACCACTCATCAATATCATGATTTGCTTTTATAAATTCCTGGTAGGTATGCCCGTTTAAACGGAATGTGGTGATTTCCATTCCCAGCGATTTGCTTTTTTTATTCATCACAGTAAGACATTAATTTTTTTTGGTAAAAGTCTTACTAAACATAAACTACCGTGTAGCCATATTGGAAATGATTGTAGCCGAACTGGCTACGGTGGATTAGGCAGAGGAGGCTATAGAGGATTATCGCTTTCTATCAAATCTTTTATAACAGTGGTGGTAGCGTTCCAATAGAACTCAAGATGCCGAAATATAGTCTCCGTAGGAAAGTTTGAAACGACAACAGAAAGCTCCGTGCGATCTTGTAAGGGTGTTAATCTAAATTCAATGATCGAATAATTCTCAGGTATATCTTCGAAACCCGATAAGGAACTCAGGTGAGTATATTTAAGAAGCTTGTTGGGTTCAAAGCACAAAACAATTCCTCTATTCTCAAATTCAGTATGATGAAAGCCTCGAATAACAACCGGCCCATTGATTTCCCAGTCGGTATATATTTCGATCTCCATTTCTGGTTCTCCCATCCATTGCTTCATAGCTTTCGGATCAGTAAGAGCTGCCCAGATTGTTGGAGCATCTGAATTTATGGAGATGATTTTTTCAAAGGAGTTAGGCACACTCACTTTAGATATTTTTTACTTCGAAATGTAGTCGAAATTCTTCTTCCCATCTTGAATTTCAATCTTTTTAATATCCTTAAGCTTTATTGTCCTTCTAATTGACGAAACAAATCGTGATTGAACTCCATATAGGATTGAATCGTTAACAAATACCCTGTCAAAATAAAAAATCGTTCGTTTATCGTTCTTCTCAGTAACTCTCATTTCTATTGAAGGACTGTTTTCGAGTTGAATAGCATTTCCATTTCTGTCTATGCATTTAATTATACTGATCGAATTCGCAAGATAATTATATTGCTCTCCAACAGGACCACGCACGATAACAGGTATTAAATCTGTTGAGTCAGCTCCATTAAATTGACTCTTTAAGCTCTCGGTTGTTAAATAATAGGATGTGCATGATGTTAACACCAATAGCGATAAGCATGGGATTATTTCAATCTTCACAGCTATTAGACTCTTCATAATATAGTGAGTTTAAAAAGTTGAAAGAAAGATTATCGTTACCTCGATCGAGAGATTTTCAGTCGTTCCTCCTTCGAAATAACGATTATATAAACGCTGTTAAGCATTTATCTGATTTATGGCTGCTCATCCCACTCAAAGTACTCATCCTTCTGCAGCTCTACTTCTTTTTTCTTTTGTGTGCCTTTGTTCTTGAAAGCTTCACGAAGCTCTTTTACTTCGTTCTTCAGGTCGTTTACGATTTTCTTTTTTACAGCTTCTGTATCGTATTGAATCCTATAATTGTCCGTGGTGCCGGTGATCTTCAAGTATAGTTTGCTTTGGCCTGTGCCGTCTTCTTCTATGGCGCTCTTTGCCTCAAGATCAACCGATTTGGTTTGCCGCAACGGTGTAATAATTCTGTAGTCGATGTTCTGATCAAAGGTATGTGTGCCGCTTACTTTCAGACTCGTTACGTTAGTTCTCACTTCCATCTGCGGTATATATATAGTCTTCTTTTCAATGTGTATATCGTTTTTCAGATCAGAGAAACGCAGTTGGCTCAAACCATCATCTTTTACATAACGCTTCAGTTTTTGCATCGGCTCAAAATCGTTCAGCTCTCCATGTTTAATCACCACACCTATATCTGCGATCAGCGTTTCGGAGAATAGATGCAGATCAGGTTTCAGCACCATCTCCAGGTTTACATCGGCAAAGGCTTCTCCTTTCAAATGTTTATCCTGTATAAAATCCTGCCGAAAATTTTCAAACACATAAAATACACTGTCGATGTGTATTCCATTCAACTTGAGAGTAGTTACTACATCTATAGCCTTCTTGTTTTTATCATCAAGTATACCTGAGAGCGTAAGATCACCACCCATTGTGTTGAGCGTGATATTGCGCGAAACAGCCATCTCATTCTTCACTAACAGATCGCCTTTCAGGTTCCGGGCATGAAAGCGTTTATACTCCAACGATTTTACATCACAATTAAAATTCAGGTTGATGTTGCGCGATATATTGAATGCGTACTGCTGATCTTTACCGGATGATGGATTACCAAAGCCTATAGCAAATAACTGATTGAGGTCTATATAGTCTGACTTCAAATCGGTTTCTATACCGATCGGCTGATCTTCAAATAATAAAAAGGTAATTACATTCTTGAAGAATCCATTAAGAAGGAAATCGCTGTTACCAAGTTTACACGACACATTACTTAGCGCGAGATCATTGTTACTGAACTGCAAACTTCCCTTGAGATGTTGAAGCGGGATACGATCATCGCCATATTGAAGATTGATATCCTGTAATTCGATTGTACCCTGAGTAGATACGCGCTGCGCTGTAGCACGCCTTTTCAGAAAGGCGATTTTCCCTTCGAACGATACATCGGCCAGCAACGATCCTGAAACATCTTTAATAGCAGGCACGGGATAAAAATCAAACACTGAAGCAGCGTCCATGCGACCTTTAAAATCGCAGATCACTTCCGGGTCTTTGAAGTTTTGCATAACAAAATTGGCAGTAAACGACTCTCCATTCAGTATACCCTTAATGTTCTTTAACACCAGTGTGGCCATGCGCAGATCAGAAACTTCGCTGCTGGCAAATGAACCTTCCAGACTTGCCTGTTCAATGCGCGTCTTGAAATCAGGATGAAAAATGGTAGCATCATTAAATCCAAAGTCCACCGAGAAGGAAGGACTTTTCCGTTTACTGATCTCGCCTTTTACTTTAGCTTTAAAGTATACATCTCCCTTGCTTTGATATTTCTCCAGGTTCTTCACCATGCTTTCAGGCAACAAGGAGAATATAGTCTGTATATCTGTATTTTCTCCCTCGGTACGAAGGTCTATGAAGTTTCCATCACGCCAGTTATATGTACCACTTATCAGAAAAGCAGATTGCTTCAGTTTTAGAGTAGATGGATTGATGGTAAGATTCCTATTGGCATCATCGTACAGGAGGGTACTTTTCACATCAAATGATTTACCTCCCAGATAAGAATTACCGTCAATATTAATCTTCTCCGTTGTAAGCTGACCATCGGCATCAATGGTATATATATTTCCTGATGTGGTGATAGACGCGATAAGGCTTTCGCTGGTAAAGGTGAGGTCTTCTGTAGATGCTATATTTCCATAGTGTACTTTGGTATTTTTCAGGCCTACATTTTTCAGTTCGAAGCTAACGGTTCCGGAGGCGGCCTGTTTACCGTCATCGGTTTCTTTGAGGATGGTATAATTGTTTCTGCCCTGCGCATCGATCTTGAGGCTGGCTTCGCTGTCGCGAATCTGCAAGCCACGGATGGTATATATACCTTTCCATACCTCCACAGGGTTTAGCTGGAAGGATATAGTCTTGGCCGTAAGCAGAGGATATTTACCCGGATGACTATCCTCCACATATACATCGGTAAATACAATGGACAATTCGGGGAACTTCTCGAAGATAGACACGTCCATTTTACCAATGTTCACGGGAGTATTGAGGCTTTTGTTAGCCTCCTGCACAAACTGGTTGATGATCTTATCCTTGAACAGGAATACCGATACTACTGCGGACACAAAGATTACTGCAAGCGTAAGCCCGGTGTAAAAAAGTATCTTCTTTAACGTTTTCAAGCTTAAAAAATGGTTTGACAAAAATACATGTCAAAAATCGATCCTACGCGTGCCGAGTCGGATTTTTAAGCTGATAAAAGAGCTATAAATATACTTTAAGGTACATATATAGCTATAAGGACGAGGCAGCGGGCACTCCCCAGAGAAAAAAACCTCTAATCTATCGCAATCTTCTCCGGTATAAGAATAGCCGCTGGGAAATAGCGCTTCACGGCAGCATAGTCTTCCTGGGCATCCATGCGGCTATAGTACTTTCCTACCTTTACACGAAAGATCGGCTCAGTAAACTGTACTTCTGCATCCAGTCCGGGTAATGATATAGCAATCTGCTTTTTGGCATTGAGTGCCTCTTCGCGTCTGCCGGAGTATACCTGGATCGTATATCCTTCTACAAACTTGCGGCTAAGGTTTATATGGTCGATGCTGTCGAGTACGGCATCTAACTTTTTATTTACAGCCTGCTTCGGATCTATATATACCGGAGTTGCAGGCTTGGTATTATCGGGAGTAGTTGTAGTCGCTGTCTCTGCAGGAGTTTCTACTTTCGGTCTCCACACAGAAAGATCTTCGGAATACTTTCCTCCCTGGGAAGTTGTGGTTGTCTTTTTAGACGTAGCACAACTTCCCAGCAGGATGATAGTAATTATATAGATGGAATATCTCAATGATTGCATGTTAGTCGATTATAACACAGCGGTTGTTCACAATATCATCTTCAACCTTCTTGTATTTAACATCGCGGAGTACACGGCCATCTGGATATTGTACACTTACTTTATCATTGCGATTAGCGACTTTATCAGATTTTACCGGCATTACTTTCTCTTGTGGCGGGCGGTTTGATTGAGCCTGCTGACCTCCGCCTGCACTCGGGCCTCCGCTGAGTAATGATCGTGACTCTTCTTTCTGTTCGTTCAGTCTTACGCGCGAGCGGGTAACACGTGCCTCTTGTACATCTTCTGCTTCCTGTACCGGTATATCTGCCTTCATCAGGAAAGATATAGTGTCTTCGTTTACCTTCGCTATAAAACGCTTGAAGAGTTCAAAGCCTTCGAATTTATAGATCAGGAGCGGATCTTTCTGTTCGTATACTGCATTCTGTACAGACTGTTTCAGATCGTCCATCTCACGCAAGTGTTCTTTCCAGAGTTGATCGATGATCGCGAGTGTAATCATCTTCTCCATCGACTTCACAAGTTCTGCGTTGTTAGTCTCTACGCACTTCTGCAAACTTGCGGCTACACCAATCTGCTTCTGACCATCGCTAAATGGTACAAGTATATTTTCAACGGTAGCACCGCGGGTTTGAGATATTTCACGAACCACCGGCAGAGCTTTCTGAGCCACCATTTTATTTTTCTGATGGTAGTGTTCCAGCGCTTTGTGGTATAGATCGTCAGAAAGTTTATTCTGATCCAAACGCTCAAAGGTCTCGCGGGTAATATCGTAATCAAGACCTAGTACACTCAACGCATTGAGACGAAGGCTTTCATAGTCGCTGCCATTCTTGGCATTGATCACCATGTCTTCACAAGTATCATTTAACATGGTAAGTATATCCAGCTCCAGGCGCTCACCGAACAACGCATTCTTTCTGCGCTTGTAAATTACTTCGCGCTGTGAGTTCATTACGTTATCGTACTCCAGCAAGCGCTTGCGTATACCAAAGTTGTTCTCCTCCACTTTTCTCTGTGCGCGCTCAATCGAGCTTGTTACCATGGAGTGTTGTATCTCTTCACCTTCTTTAAGACCAAGTTTATCCATGATGCGGGCAATACGCTCCGGCATGAACAAACGCATCAGGTTATCTTCGAGTGATACATAGAATTGGGAAGTACCCGGGTCTCCCTGACGACCGGAACGACCACGCAACTGACGGTCTACACGTCTCGATTCGTGACGTTCTGTACCAATGATGGCCAAACCACCCGCTGCTCTTGATTCCGGAGTAAGTTTAATATCGGTACCACGCCCCGCCATGTTCGTAGCAATGGTAACAGTACCAGGTTTACCTGCTTCTGCAACTATCTCGGCTTCGCGCTGGTGTTGCTTGGCGTTCAATACCTGATGTTTGATCTTCCGCATCTGAAGCATACGGCTCACCACTTCTGATATTTCAACAGATGTAGTACCCACCAGTACAGGTCGTCCTTCACCGGTAAGTTTTACCACCTCATCTATAACGGCATTGAATTTCTCGCGCATGGTTTTATACACGAGATCATCGTAATCTTTACGTACAGCTTGTTTGTTGGTAGGTATAACAACAACATCAAGTTTATATATATCCCACAACTCGCCTGCTTCTGTTTCGGCTGTACCAGTCATACCGGCAAGCTTATGATACATGCGGAAGTAATTCTGTAATGTAATAGTAGCGTAGGTCTGTGTAGCATCTTCTACTTTCACATTTTCTTTCGCTTCTATAGCCTGGTGCAAGCCATCTGAGTAACGTCTTCCATCGAGCACACGACCAGTCTGTTCATCAACGATCTTTACTTTACCGTCAACAATGATATACTCAGTATCTTTCTCGAAAAGCGTATACGCCTTCAACAACTGGTTTACACTGTGAATGCGCTGAGATTTTACCTGGTAGTCGCGGATGAGTTCTTCTTTCCTGTGGAATTTAGCTGCATCATCCAATGAACCATCCTTCTCCAGTTTGCTCAGTTCTGTGCCAATCTCCGGCAGGATAAAGAAGCTGTGATCCTCTCCTTCACCCGTAATCAGATCTATACCTTTCTCCGTAAGCTCAACGCTGTTATCTTTTTCATCGATCACGAAATATAGCGGCTTGTCAGCCTCAGGCATATTGCGTTTGTTATCCTGCAGGTAGTAGTTCTCTGTCTTCTGAAGTACAGCTTTACTTCCGGCCTCACTCAAAAATTTAATAAGCGGTTTATATTTTGGCATGGCGCGGTGCGCACGGAACAGAGAGAGTCCTCCGTCTTTTTCATTGCCTTCCGCTAATTGTTTTTTCGCTGTTGTGAGGTAATCATTAATCAGTTTTTTCTGAGCTTCTACCAGTTTATAGATGCGTGGCTTCAGATCATAAAACTCATGCTGATCGCCACGTGGAACAGGTCCTGAGATAATGAGTGGTGTACGCGCTTCATCGATCAACACAGAATCAACCTCATCTACCATAGCATAGTGGTGTGAGCGTTGCACGAGTTCTTCCGGATCGCGTGCCATGTTATCGCGCAGATAGTCAAAACCAAATTCGTTGTTGGTTCCGTACGTTATATCCGAGCGATAGGCAGCTTTACGTGCTGCTGAGTTAGGTTCGTGCTTATCGATACAATCTACGCTGATGCCGTGGAACTGGAATATAGGAGCCATCCACTCGCTATCGCGTGTAGCCAGGTAGTTGTTTACTGTTACTATATGTACACCGCGTCTGGCCAGTGCGTTGAGGAAAGCAGGCAGTGTAGCTACCAATGTTTTACCTTCACCGGTTGCCATCTCGGCAATTTTACCTTCGTGCAGCGCTATACCACCGATGATCTGTACATCATAATGCACCATGTCCCAGGTGATCATGTTACCGGCAGCCATCCATTTGTTATACCACAGTGCTTTTTCCCCCTCGATCTTGATGTTCTCGCGACCAACAGCAAACTGACGGTCAGAGTCCTGCACAGTCACTTCGAGGTACTCATTGTTCTTGAAACGACTGGCGGTTTCCCGCACAATAGCGAAAGCCTTTGGCAGGACTTTCATCAATACTTTTTCCAGCTCTTTGTTACGGTCCTCTTCGATCTTGTCGATTTCCTGGAAGATGGCGTCTTTATCGTTGATCTCCAGTTCGGGGTTGTCTGCTATTTTCTTGTGCAGTGCCGCCAGTTGGTCATCTATATCTTTCAGTTCCTGGTTGATGAACTCCTGGATCTTTTTCGTTTCCAGACGAAGATCATCGTGACTCAGTGACTTCAGTCTTTCTCCTTCCTGTTTAGTCTGTTCCACCAGCGGCATCATGCGCTTGATGTCTTTCTCCGACTTGGTTCCGAATAATTTGGCAATGAGTTTCAGCATGAGCTAATAATGGTTAAAAAACACCAGAGTATGAACAGGGCAAAGTGCCTGAAGCATACTCAGGGGCGTCAAAGTTAGTAAATAGTTTGTCGTGGTAAATATTCTCCCGACACAAGACAAGCGACTATCAACTATAATTCCAAGTCGCCTTCGAAGACCATTTTGGCAGGGCCGATCAGGTAAATATCGGAGAATGTGCCGGACTGGCTGGATTTAAAATCTACGGAGAGCTCGCCACCGAGCACTTTGATGTTAACGGGAGATGAATATCCTTTCAGTGATGCTGCCAGGGCTGCTGCTGTAACACCTGTGCCGCATGAAAGCGTTTCATCTTCCACACCACGCTCGTACGTACGCACAAAAATAGTATCGTCTGACAAGCGCTGAACAAAGTTTACATTCGTTCCGCCTGGCTTGAACGCATCGCTATAGCGGATTTTTCGTCCTTCCTCCACTACAGGATATTCGTGGATATTTTCGACAAAGCGTATATAGTGCGGGGAACCGGTGTTCAAGAAATAATCGTTGCCTATGGTTTTGATACCGCTAACATCGTTCATTTTTAAGCGGATAATACCGGATGGAAGCAAGTCTGCCACATGCGGACCATCATACGCCTGGAAACTTGAATGTCCATTTACCAAGCCTAACCGCGAAGCAAAATGAACTGCTGCACGACTTCCATTGCCACACAAACTTTGTGAGCCATCGCTGTTAAAATATTCCAGATTGAAATTGAGCGAGGGGTGTGTTTCGATCAACATCAGTCCATCTGCACCAACGCCAAACTTCCGATGGCAGATGCGCTCAATCTGCTCGCGGGTAAAAGACAGTTTGCTTTCGCGATTGTCTATCACCACAAAGTCGTTGCCGGTTGCCTGATATTTATAGAAATGAACTTTCATACTGACGTAGAAAAATAAAAGGAAGAATAATTGAGGAAGGCAGGGAAGTTTTTATTTCACTTCTTCGTAATCTACATAATCGCCACCCTTCACCTTGTTCTTCTTTGCCTGGGAGGCAGCTTTTTCTTTTTGTTTGTAGCCTTTTAATTCCTGGGCTGCAGCTCCTGCGCGAAAAAAGAATGAGCCTACCTTATAGAAGACGTATACGACAATACCGAGTATGATGAGGAATCTTAACATAGCGCGCTTGTTTTAATCTCAAACAGGAATACAAAGGTAGAGGTTCGCAGGGAAATAGCAATTTGAAAAAGTCGTCCTATTCCTCCCTTGTTTGCCGAACGCGGCTGTTGTTGTTCATTGTATAATATTCACCAACATTTCTTTTCACAAGTTTGCTGACAGGTTCCGAATCCTCTTCCATGAAAGAGCATTCAATATAATTTAAGGTATGATCAAGCAAAGTCCATTCTGTGCAGATGTTACCGATACAAACCTTTATAGTGGCCTGAGAAACAACTTTCTCGAAGATTTCTCCTGGTAAAATCTTGAATGAAATGCTATCATTCATTACAATCTTTAATGGCTCTTGACGTTCCGATTTTTGTCGCCTGTAACAAACAACATCATAAGTTCTTACACCAATTTCATCAGAATGCTTTTCATTATAAAGTCGAATATACTGTAACAAGATTTCTGATTCGTTCTCCTTTCTCTCTCTATTATACTGACTTAACAGTTGACTATCATCTGCTAGGATCTTTCGCATGATATTCCTTGTCAGCGAAAATATCTTGCCGTTATTGGGGTTCAATATATATCCTGCATCATAGGTAATATCAACAACGCCAAGTGCGCTTCCATTGTTGCTCTTGTCCCCGGGTATCATTCCACTGTACATTGCTTTATTCGCTCTGCCCTGCCAATAGCAATAACGTCCTAATCCTGAAATTTTCTCAAAGCCAGGTCCATAACCATAATTAGACGTATTAATATAAATGGTATCTCCCGTAGATACTCCCCAAACGTCTCTAAGTTGGTCCCTGGTCAAAACAGTGTCCTTAACAAATAAGCTATACTCTCCACCTCCTAACCAATTACGCTCATCCGGCTTACGTTTTACTAACTTAAAATCTTTCTTAATTGAGGGATAGTTTTCTAAAAATTCATCCACATTTCTATAAATGCCTTTGTTATATTTTTTAACAAGCAATACTGCTGGCACGCTTTGTTGAGCTTCGACATCACTAATATGGGTCAGTAAAACGATAAGAAACAGTGCTGTTATCATGTAATTCATGAAATCTCTCATTAACATAATTTATAGCTATAGGAAATCATTTTAGGATACAAGCTTTAAATGTGGCTGTCTCAAAATCAAAAAATAAGCCCTGATTTTTCAGGGCTTATCAATAAGTCATGTTGTTGATAATTTACCGGCTCAGATACAAGTTCCGTTCTGAGTAAATCTTCATAAAGTAATCGTCCATCAGATCATCGATGAAGTAAATCGCTTCACCGGTTGATTTCATTTCAGGACCGAGCTCCTTGTTTACTTCAGGGAATTTGTGGAAGGAGAATACCGGTTCTTTGATCGCGTATCCTTTCTTGGTAGGATTAAATGTGAAGTCGGTAACTTTCTTCTCGCGCAGCATCACCTTGGTTGCGTAGTTCACATACGGTTCATCGTATGCTTTGCAA
>NZ_DATCSD010000135.1:0-16165 GCF_036568665.1 Ohtaekwangia sp.
GGATCGTGTACCGCTACCGTTGTGAACGACCCGTTACTAAACGTAGTGAGTAGTTCACAAGAACCTTCGCCTCCATCGGCAAGAGGTAATGAAAGGATGGTGTGTGATGGATTGATCTCTGCAATTGCACTCTGTACAATGGCACATACTTCCTGCGCGGTAAGCGAGCCTTTAAATTTATCGGGTGCCAGCAGGATCGTCATGGTATATATAGTGTGCTAACGGGTCAATCCAGGTATATATACTTTAACATTTATACCTGTATACGGAACGGATAGTATGGAAATACTTCTCCTGCCTCGAAGAAATCTTTATCGATGGGTAGCTCGAGGAAACCGGTTACGCGCTTCAGGTTGGCAAAATCGCCTGAGCCACCACCAGCATCCGGATAGGCCATCAATCTTCCTTCTTCATTTTTTACGGTTACTTGCAAAAAATAAGTGAGTTCAGGATTGAATTTAAAATCTTCTGCCAGCACAGCATATTGTTGTGTGGGTGCTACATGTAAACTCTTCCAGAGCCAGGGAAATACGTAGCGATAAAAACACATATAGGTTGATACGGGATTGCCCGGAAGCGCAAATACCACTTTACCTTTTTTAGAAGTGCCGAACCAGAAAGGTTTACCAGGCCGCTGACTCACCTGGTGAAAAAGTTTTTTCACCCCTATACTTTCCAGTGCCTCAGGTATAAAATCGAACTTGCCTTTTGAAACTCCTCCCGATACAATGAGTACATCGTGATCTTCAGCAATTACTTTTAATGAATCGATCACAAAATCCTTTTGATCATATAAATGATATTGTGTTCCTTCCCAACCTATATTTTTCATGGCAGCCTGAATGGCATAGGTGTTGGATCGTCTGATCTGGTATACTTCAGGTACTTCGTTTACCTCTACCAACTCATCGCCACTGGATATGATCGCTGCCCGCGGAAACGAAAACACCGGCACATCAGTCATACCAACGGATGCCAGCAACGCTATTTCCGAAGGCGAAAGAATTATACCGGGTGTAAGCAGCACTTCACCATGCCTGGCATCTTTACCCTGACCGTGAACATTCTGATTTTCTTCAACTTTATCAACCAGTATAATGGCCTTGTTACCCTGAATGGAAACATCTTCATAGCGAATAACGGTATCTGTACCTTCCGGCAATACAGCTCCGGTCATTACCTCCATGCAGTTCTGCACATCCTTTAAACTCTTCTGAGGCTGGCCTGCTCCCTGTGTCTGCTCCACATAAAATTCCCGTCTTCCGTTTTTCCATTCATCATACCAGATCGCGATGCCATCCATGGCTACTCGATCAAAAGGAGGAAAGTCGCGATCGGCCTTCACAGCCTCACCCAATACTCTTCCGGATGCATCGTTCAGGTCTACACGCGTAATAGCGGGTTTGAAACAATGCGACAGTACCAGGTCGGTGGCTTCTTCTACACGTACCATGTTCAATAATTATTAACTTTGTTTTGTCCGAAGATACATGAGTAAAAAGAAATTTACACACGTTTCGTCTAGCGGTCTTCCGCAGATGGTAAACGTATCTGATAAGAAAGTTACCCAGCGCATAGCCAAAGCACAGGCGATCATTCGGGTAAGTGATGCCATTCTCAACCTCATCCAGCATGATGAACTGATCACCAAGAAAGGCCCGGTATTTCAAACGGCTATTATTGCCGGTGTGATGGGAGCAAAGCGAACAGCTGATCTTATACCGTTCTGTCATCCGATCGGTCTGGAAGATTGCCAGGTAAAGATTGCAGTGACAGGAAAGAAAATTGTGATCAATACGGAGGCAGTTATCACCGCCAAAACAGGTGTAGAGATGGAAGCACTCACAGCGGCTTCTATTGCTGCGCTCACCGTATATGATATGTGCAAGGCACTGTCGCACGATATTGTTATAGAAGAGATAAAGCTGATGGAGAAGTCGGGAGGTAAAAAAGATTTCAAACGCAGCTGATAGTATATATATGACGATTCGTAAAAGACTTTACCTGACACTCGAGCCTACTGAAAAAGGCGGCATCATCGAGCGCATCTTTGAGTTCTTCCTGGTATCGATCATTATCCTGAATATACTGGCGGTTATGCTGGATTCAGTAGAAGATATACGGGGGAAATATGATACCCTGTTTGTTAACTTCGAATACTTTACCATCATCTTCTTTACGGTGGAATATATAGCGCGCATTTATTCGATCGTAGAGAACCCGGAATATAGCGATCCGATAAAAGGTCGCATCCGGTTTATGACGCGGCCGCTGGCGATTATCGATCTGCTGGCATTTCTGCCATTCTACTTTGTATTTCTGGACCTGCGCTTTCTGCGGATATTCCGACTCATGTCGCTTTTCCGGCTCTTCAAGATTGCCCGTTATCTGCATGCACTGAAGATTTTCAAAAAGGTATTGACCGATCGTAAAGAACAGCTTATACTCAGTTTTCTATTTATACTCTTTGTGCTCGCTATCATTTCATTTGTTATGTTCTATGCTGAGCATGAGGCACAACCTGATAAGTTTAGCAGTATACCCGCTACAATGTGGTGGGGCATTGCCACGATCACTACAGTAGGCTATGGCGATATGGTGCCCGTTACAGCACTTGGTAAATTTCTGGGAGGCTTATTCGCTATAGCAGGTGTGGGATTACTGGCTCTACCAGCCGGTATATTGTCATCCGGTTTTTTTGAATTACTGCACGTAGACCGGCCAAAAGAAATAAAGAAATGTCCGCACTGCGGAAAAGATATACATGAGTGATGCATCGCCTATATATGGTCTGGTGCTGGCAGGTGGCAGAAGTTCGCGCATGGGTCACGATAAATCATTGATAGACTATCATGGGAAATCGCAGCGCGAATACCTCACGGAGATACTAAGTATATTTTGTGAAAAGGTATTTGTGTCCTGCAAAACAACGGATGGCCTACCGGCTCATCTACATCCGCTGCCTGATCAGTTTACAATCGATAGTCCGCTAAATGGGATTCTCTCCGCCTTTCAGCATAACCATGAAGTTGCCTGGCTCACTATGCCGGTAGACATGCCTTTTGTAGATGAAGCTGTGTTACGTTTTTTGATTGAACATCGCGATCAAACAAAAGCGGCTACCTGTTTTTACGATTCTGATGGAAAGGAACCTGAACCTTTGCTCGCTATCTGGGAAGCCACCTGTAATAAACCGTTATTCGATTACTATAAAATGGGAGCGATCAGTCCGCGGGGTTTTCTGAAACAACAGCACATCAACCTGCTCGAAGCTCCGGATAAACGTATTCATCAAAACATCAATACCAGCGAAGAGCTGGATCGCTATCGCGATAACAAGCTATAGATGTATAAGTATAGATTATGAAATTGCGCTTATACGTTCCGTTGTAACATCAGAATTTGTCGTTGATCTATATATAGCGTCTTTATAAATATATTTTTCAGTATACATGTTGCAACGTTAGGAGGGGGCATGTATAGCGTAAAAACATGCTGTATAACTCACTAAAAATGGAATGAGTAATCACGTTTTGTTGATTTTATTGCCGGGTATATAGCAAGGCTTGAACGTCATTATGTTTAAGTGTAGCAATTTTTGAACAACTGGTAATCAAAATATAAATCTCCCAATAGAATCTTACGCATACCGATGTAAGAGGAATGCTATACCCCGGTGAATCATTCATGAAGGGTAAAATACTACAGAACAGGTATAGCATGATCAATAATACCTCGTTAAAGATTTAATTGTAGACGTCTAAAAGCTTCAGGATCAGTCAATGGTTTGCATAAAGCTATTTTTCTTCCTGTATTTTTCCGGTATAGGTGGCAGTGGGTATAGTAACAAGCGGTTCATTACAGAATAGCTTGAGTGTTATCACCTGATTAAGGTATATAAAAGCGCAGGAAAAGAATGAAAGAAAATCATTTATACAGATTTATTACATCCTGATCATTCGCGCATCTTTCCACTCTTTTAGAGTTTACATGTATTTAGATTGTGATCAAATTTTATTGGTGTATGAAGCCAATCGCTAAGCCGCACTCTAATCGTATTCATCGCGACCTGATTATTGTGCTGATCGCAAGTCTGGTGGCAGCCATAACCTTGGTATCGGCTGCTGTGATGTTGATCGGATAAAATAAAAGGAGGCGTTGTGGTGCCTCCTTTATTTTTTATTTTGTCTCCCGCAGATCTCGCAGATTTTCACAGATTAATGCGTAGTGCAAATTTGAGTGTATTGCGGACTCCTGCTTTTTATCTAAGTATTGAGCAGATTCTAGGTGAGTATTGATACTATATATTTCCTCGTATTCATCTGCGTAAATCTGCGAGATCTGCTGGAAAGAAATTACGAATTAACAGCTACTTCCGGGCGTGCGGAGATCCATTCTTCTCCGTCTTCAAATACTTCCTTCTTCCAGATCGGTACCTTCTCTTTCAGCGTATCCATAATATACTGGCATGCTTCAAAAGAATCTCTGCGATGTGGTGTTGATACTGCCACTGCCACCGCCACTTCACCAGGTTTTAATGTACCGATGCGATGGCTCACCGCCCACCCTAACAAAGGCCATCGGTGTGAAGCATCGTCTATAATTTTTCTGATCTCAGATACAGCCATGGTTTCGTATGCCTCATACTCCAACCATACTACATTTTTCCCGTGAGCATTATTTCGCACGGTACCTACAAACACATTAACAGCTCCGGCACTGAGGCTCGAAGCTGTATCAATGACTTTCTGAACGTCAATTGGTTTCTCGGTGATCTTGATCATGTTCTTCTTAAAGGTTGGTTGAACATTTTTTGTGAAGGAACATTAAGTTACTTATTTGCGAGGGAAATATCAAGTAGATATTGTGAGCTGTGTATAGCATTACCTCTGTTATCCTCCGCTTACAGGTGGTATCAATGCAATTTCATCGCCTTCGCTCAGTATAGATGCATCTTCTGCATAACTGTTGTTAACAGCAATGAGTAGCGAACGAAGGCCGGTAAGTTTAGGATATTTTTCAAGTAATGCCGTGCGTAATTCACCCACTGTTTTCCCGGAAGCCTCAACGACCGTTTCCTTCCCACCAAGAATATCTTTCGTAATACCGAAAGCTCTAACCCGGAATGTATTCATGCGTTTTAGTTTTCTATCTCTCTGTTCAAATATCAAACAAATTTCCCATGCCCAAACACAAATTCAAAACGTTTCTGTATAAGCGCGAATTTTTGCCTGCTATAGTTTGTATTTTGTTTGTAATTTGTGCTTTGCTTTTATACGTACATCATAACACGCAGGCTTTTTGACACTGTTCGATAACCATAACAGACCCATCAACTACCTTCGGCTGGCTGTAACCGATCGCTGCAACCTGCGTTGTTTTTATTGTATGCCCGAAGAAGGCATTCATTATCTGCCCAAGAAAGAGCTGCTTACCTTCGAAGAGATTTACCGGTTGGTTTCGTTGTTTGCTTCCATGGGTGTTACGAAAGTACGCCTCACCGGTGGCGAGCCGTTTGTGCGCACGGACCTGATGAAACTGATTCGCTCCATCGTAGAGATACCGGGCATCAAAGACCTGCACCTTACTACCAATGGTATACTTACCTCTGCATTTATACCCGAGCTTAAAAAACTGGGTATCGCTTCCGTAAACCTGAGTCTGGATACTCTCGATCGCCAGCGCTTCAAAGCGATAACAAGACGCGATGAATTTGAGCCGGTAATGAAAACACTGGAGCAACTGCTGAAAGAAGAAATACCGGTAAAGATCAATGCAGTGGTAATGGACGGAAAAAATATTGAAGACATTCTCCCGCTGGTTGAACTCACGCGTAATAACAAAGTAGATGTTCGCTTCATTGAAGAGATGCCTTTTAATGGTGAGGGAAGTCATTACCCGGTGTTGAGCTGGACCTATAAAAAGATCGTCAGCTATATACAGGAGCATCATCCTGACCTGCACAAGTTGCACGATGCCGATAACTCTACTTCCTATAATTATACCATACCGGGCTATACAGGAACCATTGGTGTAATAGCAGCTTTTAGTCGCACGTTTTGTGGAACCTGTAATCGCATTCGTCTTACGGCACAGGGTGTATTGAAGACCTGCTTGTACGACAACGGTGTGTTGGATATAAAAGCGTTGCTCCGTTCAGGTGTTTCAGATGATGAGGTGAAAGAAAAACTACTATATGCTTTCCGTCATCGTGTCAAAGACGGATTTGAGGCAGAAGCAAAACGAAGCGATCACTTGCCGGTACACGAATCGATGTCTACCATTGGTGGATAATGATCGGGAGACGTTGATGTTTATTATTACCTTTCTCTATAACTGATTTAATCGCTACACATGCGCGGTATTTTTATAGCAGCAATTCTTTTGATAGTAGTGGCCAACGGTTTTGCGCAGGAAACACTCAAACCGACAATCTCTTTTACCATAAGCGGTAAAGTAAAATCGCCAAAAACATTTTCGTGGGAAGAGATACGAAAATTTAAAGTATATAACCTGGGCGATATTGAAATTACCAATCACAAAGGCGAAGTTAAAGGAACAGCCAAAGATCTGAGCGGTATATTGCTGCGCGATCTTTTGCAATCTATAGAACTGGATGCCGAGAGCCCGAAAGTGTTAAGTGAATATTATTTTACCTGCCAGGCTGCTGACGGATATAAGGTAGTATACTCCTGGAACGAACTGTTCAATACAGCCGTAGGTAATAGTGTATATATAGTTACCGTAAAAGAAAATCAGGCTGCCGATAAGTTGAATGAAAGTATACTCATGATCTCCACACAGGACATTCGCACGGGCAGACGATATGTAAAAAATCTGCAATCCATTATTGTTCGCAGAACCGAGTAATTTTCTTCTATGGATTTTTATCAGCTGGTACTCATTGGAAGTTTTTTTCTCATCGCCCTGGTATATGCCTCGGTTGGTTTTGGCGGAGGGTCGAGTTACCTCGCTATATTGGCACAACCCGTATTCTTATTATCACAAGATGTTATTCGCCCTACAGCATTACTGTGTAATATTATTGTAGTAACGGCAGGAACAATCATCTTCTATCGCGAAGGTAAAATTGTGTGGAAAGAAGTGTGGCCGTTTCTTATTGTGAGTATACCGATGGCCTATATCGGTGGCTTCTGGAAATTGAAAGACGATACCTTCTTTGTACTGTTGGGTATAACGTTGCTGATCGCTGCTATACTCTTGTGGATTCAGCCCGAGAGAATCGCATCTTCGAAGAAGAGAAATTACAACACCACCGGCACAAACATAGCACTTGGTGGAGGTATCGGTTTTTTATCCGGACTGGTTAGTATAGGAGGAGGAATCTTTCTCTCACCTGTGTTGCACTTTCTTCGCTGGGCCGATGCACGGAAGATATCGGCACTGGCCAGTTTATTTATACTGGTAAATTCGATCAGCGGTCTTGCCGGACAATTTCAGGCAGGTCTTCCTGGTATATCCTGGAAATTTATACTGCCGTTGCTCGCAGCAGTATTTCTGGGTGGACAGATCGGTTCGCGATTAGGTGCACAGAAATTCAAGCCGCTATATATCAAACGCATTACTGCTGTATTGATCCTGGTTGCTGCGATCAATATCCTGAAGGACCATTTGTAGGCAGGGTACTTTTCTTTACCGTTTTGTGTATCAGCATGAATAAACCGACTGCAAACATCAGGTGGCTTAAAACGCTAACAATACCTACAGGTATAGAGAAACGATCATAGACGGCCATCACATCCATATCAAGGTGCCGAAGTATAGGGATGCCGAGACTATAAAATGACTGCGTGAATAATGAGACCAGGCTTCCCAATGCCATCAGGTATCCGTCTGCAGATGAACGTCTGCTGACGTAGTAAAGGCTGGCTGTCAGTATGAGTATTGTTGGTAACAGTCCCAGCAGACCCTGAATGATAAACGGGAGCATCTCGATCCAATCCATAGAAATAATAAATTGATTACAGACGCAAAATAAAGATTCATTCGGGAGTATCCACAATCCTTCCTATTTTGCGCGACTGACATTCCTAGGTGTCTTGTATTAATGATCTTTAACGCATGAAAAAAATCAAATTCACCGAGCAAGTGCTCCCACACCTTGTGGCCATTGGTGTATTCCTGGTTGTAACGGTATTTTTCTTCAACCCGGTATTCTTCGATAACAAGACGATTAATCAATACGATATTCAGCAATGGGAGGGATCTTCCAAAGCGCTTCGCGATTATCGTGATAAAACCGGTGATGAAGGTTTGTGGGCAGAGTCGATGTTCAGTGGTATGCCGGCTTACCTGGTAAATACACATTGGAGCAACGGACCGGTGGCATTTGTAAAACGTGTTATGTCGCTTTCGCTGCCACACCCGGTAGCCAACATCTTCCTGGCATTTCTCAGCTACTATATTATGCTGTTGGCTTTTCGCGTGCGACCGTACCTGGCCATTGGCGGAGCTATAGCGTTCGGGTTATCGTCTTACATGATCATTGGTATAGCAGCGGGGCACAACGCACGTGTAGGAGCTATAGCGTTTATGCCACTGGTAATGGCCGGTATTCACCTGGCATTTTCCGGTAAAAAGATACTGGGCTTTGGTGTTACAACGGCCGGGCTGGCGCTTCACCTGAAAGAGAATCACTTACAGATAACATATTATATGCTGATTATTGTACTGGTTTATGGACTGGTGCAATTGATCAATTTTATCAGGGAGAAAAAGGTAGCCGACTTCTTTACAACGGTTGGTATACTGGTAGTGGCGGCAGTCATTGCCGTGGGCTCGTTTATCGGGCCAATGTGGGCCGTAACAGAATATAGCGAGTACTCGATACGCGGTAAAACGCAGCTTACACCTCCCAATGTAAAAGAAGCTGGCAGCGGACTAAGCAAAGAATATGCGTTCGACTATAGCTACGGTATATTAGAACCGATGACGCTGCTGGTGCCGAACTTCTACGGGGGCAGCAGCTCTAACTTTTTGGTGCAAGACCCAAAGAGCGAAGTGTATACAGCGCTCTCACGTTCGGGCGATGAGCGTATGGCCAATCAACTGGCCCAGTATACTTCAGCCTACTGGGGTATAAATCCTGCCAACGCACCTTATTATGGCGGTGCCGTTATTTTCTTCCTGTTTGTATTAGGGCTGGCTTTTGCCGATAAGAAATATATATGGTGGCTGGTGCCGGTAATCATATTCGGTATAGTAGCAAGCTGGGGCGATAGCTTTAAATCATTCAACTACTTTTTGTTCGATCACCTGCCGGGCTATAATAAATTCAGGTCGGTAACTTTTATGCTCATCATGGCGCTCTTCGCTATGCCGTTGCTGGGTATGCTGGGACTTGAAAAACTTTTTGAAGCCGGTATAGATAAAACGGTTAAGAAAAAACTGCTCGTGGTGCTGGGTGCAACGGGAGGGCTGTGCGTATTGTTGCTGCTGTTCGGCAGCATGATGGCGTTTATGACTCCCGATGAAGCGCAATTGCCTTCATGGTTTAGCAGTGCACTGGCAGATGATCGCAAAAGTTTATTCAGAGGCGATGTATTCCGGGCGCTTGCGTTTATTATAGTAACATTTGCTGCGGTATATTTTGATATAAGCAAACGGTTTTCACCAATGGCATTCTATGCCTTTCTGATCCTGGTGATTACGATAGATCTTTCTACTGTTGATAAGCGCTTCTTTGCGAAAGATAAATTTCAACGCAAGCGCGAGAACACACTCTTTACCATGACGGAAGCCGATAAAGAGATATTAAAAGATAAATCGCACTACCGGGTATATAATCTGCAGAATGCTTTTGCCGAAGCACGCACATCGTATTATCACAATTCCATCGGTGGTTATCACGGTGTAAAGATGAGACGCTACCAGGACTTGTACGACACTTGTTTATATGCAGAAACGAATCGTTTCATTCGCGATGTGCAGAGTGGTACGCCTGATTTTACGGCCTATAGTGTTATGAACATGCTGAATGTAAAATATATAGTATTCGGTCCCGATCGTTCCAACATCATCCCGAACCCTGCGGCCAATGGTAATGCATGGTTTGTAAAGGAAGTGGTAACGGTAAATACACCGTTGGAAGAAATCAAAAACACCTGC
Organism: Ohtaekwangia sp.; assembly: GCF_036568665.1. Lineage (GTDB taxonomy): Bacteria > Bacteroidota > Bacteroidia > Cytophagales > Cyclobacteriaceae > Ohtaekwangia. The sequence goes on from NZ_DATCSD010000135.1 coordinate 10,129, forward strand.
TCGGTAAACACGCATGATAAAGCCGTGATCGATGGCTCGAAGTTTAAAGTGGAAACTGTAAAAGCTGATACTACCGCTTCTATACAATTAACCGATCATAATCCGAATTACCAGAAATACGAAAGTCAGTCAACCGAAAACGGATTGGCTGTATTCTCAGAGTTATACTATCCGAAAGGCTGGAAAGCTTTCGTAGATGGAAAAGAAACCAATATTGTTTGTGCCGATTATGTATTGCGTGCTGTGCAGGTGCCGGCCGGTAAACACGTTGTAGAATTTAAGTTTGAACCAGCCGCGTATTATACCGGTAACAAAATAACGATGATCTCTTCGTGGCTGATGCTGGTAGTGCTGCTGGGCAGCGTAGTATATAGCGTGAGGAAGGAAAATTAATTCAGTTATTCGTTACACGTTAATGGTTATCTGTAAAAGACAACGATTAACGTGTAACAATTAACAGTTATACTATATTTTTTGCTGTAGTGAGATACACTCAATCTTTCTGCCTGCGCCTGCCAGCGGCTTGTAGCTGAAAGCTAGCGGCTATTTCTATCCCAGTTTCTCCAATACGTCCATCACCTCTTTCACAGCCTTGCGGCTTGATTCGAGCAGTGCACGTTCTTCAGAGTTGAGGTCAAGTTCAATAACGCGTTCAATTCCGTTCTTGCCTAAAATTACCGGCACACCGAGGTAGCAGTCTTTTATACCATACTCGCCATCGAGTTTGATGCATACCGGGAATACTCTGCGCTGATCTTTTACAATGGCTTCTACCATTTGTGCTGCAGCAGAACCGGGAGCATACCAGGCCGATGTACCCATCAGTTTTACCAGCTCGCCACCACCTACTTTGGTTCTTTCCAGAATGGCATTGAGTTTATCTTTGTCGATGAGTTCTGTTACCGGTATACCTGCTACCGTAGTATAGCGTGGCAGTGGTACCATCGTATCACCGTGGCCACCCAGCAGCACAGCCTGTATATCTTTAGGCGATACATTTAATGCTTCTGCCAGAAATGCACGGTAACGCGCAGTATCCAATATACCGGCCATACCAAATACTTTTGTGCGCGGAAGTTTGGATGTGAGGTGCGCCTGATACGTCATTACATCCAACGGATTGGATACAACGATGATGATGGCATGCGGAGAGTACTTGATGATATTTTCCGTTACAGACTTTACAATGCCTGCATTGGTACCGATAAGATCATCGCGGCTCATGCCCGGCTTGCGCGGAAGTCCGGAAGTGATCACCACCACATCGGAATTAGCAGACTTTGAATAATCATTCGTGGCACCGATGGTGCGGCTGTCATACAAATCGATGGGAGCCTTTTGCCAGATGTCTAAAGCCTTTCCTTCAGCAAGACCTTCTTTAATATCTACCAGCACGATTTCATTAGCCACCTCGCGATAGGCCAGTACATCGGCACATGTAGCGCCTACATTACCAGCGCCAACTACTGTTACTTTCATAAGAATAAAAATTTATGGGTTTGAATTGTGATGTCAGAGAAATTCACCGAACGGAGTTGATCAACCAGTATAGCATCAGGAGTCAGCACCATGTAACATAAGCAGGCATGAAGTTCTTGAACCTGCCGGGCACCAATTTAGGATACTACCTGTCAAAAAAAAATGTTATTCACTAAAATGTGGCGACACCACAAAGGAGATCACCTCGTGTGTTGCATCGGTAATTCTAAACCGGTTATCAATCCGGTGACCAGCTACCCATATAATTTCTCCCTGTGACTCGAGCACGGTAACGGCATCTTTATCCGCTACAGAGATCTTGCGGTCGATCAAAAAATCACTCACTTTTTTACGATGCTCCATCCCCAGCGGATAAAACGTATCACCGGGTTTCCACTTTCGCCATACCAATGGAAATATAATTTTGCCGGCATCGAGGGTTGCTTCGAAGGGGTTCAAAGATTTTTGTATGCCTTTGGATGAACGGATGCTCATATTCCATACACCCAATATTGCATCCGACTGATTTTTTTCAATCGTAAGGTCTTCCCATCCATCCTGTTGGCGGGTAACAATGAGTTGCTCGCGATCAACTGCAAGCTGATATAGGGGTGCAAAAAAACGCTTGCCCGATTGGCCGTGCAGTGACGATACTATATCTGTACACACATCGTAATTAAATCCATAGTCTTTCAGAAAACTCCAGAGTATAGATGCTTCGTGGGGGGCGCCCTGAAAATATTTTTTTTCAATGGTAATTCGGCCGGGCGATATAGTAACAAACTGTTTCTTCCAGGCATCCACTCCGGTATGAAACAAGGCGACCTCTCCGGATAATTTGTCCAGGCCTCGATGTATAGTATGTTCGAGAGAGGGATTGAGTTCTTTCAGTGAGGGTATAACTCTATGGCGAATATAGTTTCGCTGATAATCGTCCGTCTGGTTACTGCTGTCTTCACGCCAAAGTATACCGTGCTCTTTGGCATATACTTCTATCGATTCGCGCGTAGCAAAAAGCATCGGCCGGATAATGGTATTGTTTTTAACCGGTATACCGGTAAATCCTTCGAGCGAAGCTCCGTGTATCCAGTTGAGTAAGATGGTTTCGAGCGAATCATTCAGGTGATGCGCGGTGGCCAGTGAAGTAAACTTGTGTTGTATAACCAGTTCGTCAAACCATCTATACCGCAGCTCGCGTGCCGCCATCTGTATAGATACTTTATGAAATTCAGCAAAAGCAGCTGTATTGAATTGCGTGGTAAAGCAGGGTATATCCAGCTGAGCAGCGGCAGCTTTTACAAAAGCTTCATCGCCATCGGAGTCATGACCACGTAACTGAAAATTGCAATGCGCTACCGCGATGGAGTAGCCGGCCCGATGAAAAAGATGAAGCATGGCCATCGAATCAACGCCACCGCTAACCGCTAGCAGTACGCGGTCGGTATCCTGGCAAAGTGCGTGTTCACGAATATGGTTCAGAAATTGCTCTAGCACAGGCGCAAAGGTACTATTTACGATTTTAGAATTACGATTCGTAGCTTGCAGACGATTTTATGAAGATAAAACGAAGTATAACTCAGAAAGTTAAAAACGGAAAGCTGCGGGGCATCATGGTGTTTATGATGATCCTTATGCTGTCGGCCCCGGTATTGGCGCAAAAGAAAGTGAAGCTGAAGCAAGCCGATCAGTTGCGTGGCGGCCGGCTGGGTGATGAGCGTTTCGACCGGCTTATTGGTAATGTTATACTTACTCAAAACCAGACAACTATATATTGCGACTCCGCCTATTTTTTTAAGAAGCGAAATTTTGTGGAGGCCTTCGGGCGGGTAAAGATATTGGAGGGCGACTCGGTAACCATTACCGGACGCAAGCTGGAGTATGATGGCAATACCAAAAAAGCCAAGCTTCGCTCGAATGTTGTATTTGTGAAACTTGCAACGGCTACCCTATACACTGATTTCCTCGACTTTGACAGGAATACGAACATCGCCAACTATTTTAACAACGGCCGGTTGGTTGATAGCATCAATGTGTTAACCAGTAATAAAGGCTACTATAATGTTCACTCGAACCTGGCTTCCTTCAAGCGCGATGTACACGTAAAGAACCCGGACTATACCATGACGGCCGATAGTCTCCAGTATAATTCGCGATCGAAAATTATATACTTCGTAACACCCACTACGGTGGTGGATAAAGACAGCAGCACATTTGTATACGAGAAGGGATTTTATCAAACCACTTCCAAACAATCAGACCTGAAGCTGGGCTCTGCGGAAACGCAAGACTATAAACTGGATGCCGAGAATTACAAGCTCGATGACATTCGTAAAAAATATCTCTTCCGCAAAAATGTAGTGATGACCTATAAGAAAGAGAACCTCGTCATCTATGGACAGTCGGCAGATTATTACAAGAGCATCGGTATAGCCAAAGTATATGACAATGCGTATGTAGCGAAAGTTACTGATAACAACGATACACTTTTCATCTCGGCCGATACATTGGTTTCTATTGATAGTCCTGATCCTTCCAAGAAAAGATTGCTGGCCTATAACAATGTGAAGATTTATAAAACCGATATGCAGGGACTGGCGGATTCGCTGGAGTATAGATCGATGGATTCAACAATATACTTCTACAAAGATCCTATACTCTGGTCGCAGGATAACCAGATGACTGCTGACTCTATTCACATGCTCATCAAGAACAATTCGATCGACAGGATTTTTATGATCGCCAATTCTTTTGTGATCTCGCAGGATACACTCATCAACTTCAACCAGGTGAAGGGCAGGCGGATGACCACGTTCTTCAAGAACCAGAAGATCGATCATGTGGAGGTGATTGGTAACGGAGAGAGTTTATACTTTGCGCTGGATGAAAAGACCAATGCATCGATGGGTATGAATAAAATTATCTGTAGTAACATCACCATCCGCTTCAAAGAAGGTAAAGTAAACAACCTGAGTTTCTATGTTAAGCCGGAGGCGAGTTTTATACCTCCCCACGAATTGAAAATAGAAGACACCAAGCTGAAAGGATTTTCGTGGCGAGGAAAGGAAAAGCCTAAGCGTGAAGACGTTGTAAAAGAACCTGTTGCAAGTGATAATGTGAAGTTGGAGGAGCGTAAACGTTTGTGATGTTAAATAAATGTTGCGCCTAACGAAAAATTTTTAAATCTATTATGACAATCCACATAAATGTTTAAATTTTGTAGCATATGTGGTTTCTATGAGAAAGATCTTGTTGTTGGCGATGATCACAATCCTTACCCGGGTTTCATTCGGGCAGGGATTTGAAGTCGTTAATATGCAGGATACCTACCGCGGAATGATCGGAGAAACCATTAAAGCTCCTATCCGCTTCAAGAATACTTCCGATAAAACCATTACCCTCATTATCCGGAAAGTGGATGCCCAGATTGGCAGTACCCAAAAGAATTTTTTCTGTCTTGATAACAACTGCCTCGATCAAAAAACAGAAGACTATATATTGAAAGTTGATCCGGGACAAACCATCAGCAGTTTTCAGATAGCCCTGGAGGCCGGACTGGTTTCAGGCGAAAGTACCGTGCGCTATGTAGCCTATAGCAAATCGCACCCTAGCCAGGCCGTTGAGTTCACGGTAAATTTCAGTGTAGAAGAAAAAGCCGAGAAGCAAAGCCTGTATACTTCCCGCTTCATCGACCTGCACGATGTATACCCTAATCCCGTGACAGACAATGCATTTGTTGAGTATAAAATTCTCAACGAGCAGGTAAAGGCCAAGATCATCATGCACAACCTGCTGGGCAATCCCGTAGGCGATTATCCGCTTCCATCAACCGAAAACCGCGTTCGCATCAAGGTGGATGAACTCAGCGCAGGTATATATTTCTATACTCTTTACCTCGATAACGAGGGCGTAATGACACGCAAGCTTATCGTTAAGAAATAAGAGCTCTGCTAAGTATTCTGGCAGGTAAACACTTCGCTCCACCCATACACAGATTTGTTGCTATACCCGGTGAAGGCTAATGTGCCGGGGATGTTTGTTGCTTTTCCTGTTAAGCGCATACGGGCAGAATCGAAATGGCATTCGATATAGCCCCTGTCATTGAAGAAATAATTTCCTTCAGCACGGTCGTTGATGATTTGCTCTATATCGTAATCGTCCATGGGGGAGAGTGGATCAACTACTTCACTCCAGTATTTCACAACGCCATTATTCCGGAATTGAATACAGCTACGATAGACGATACAAAAAAAGATGCCGCCAGCATGCAGTTCTGCGCTTGCTTTCAGCCCGGAGAAATAAATTTTATCCAGTTCTATCCCCATAAAAATCAAAGGAAAAGAACCAATGAACCGCGTCCTGACAGGATTCGCCAGTTAATTCTTGTAAGCGGATGCCATTCCCTCTTACCGGTGGCCCAAATCCAAACTTTTTCTCCTGTCATTGCATCCTATTTGCGTAAAAACAGCGTTTTTCTGTTCTAAACTCTTATACTATATTTGCGGGCTTATGCGGAATCTATCAGCGTCAATCTTTATTATTTTCATCCTGCTGGCCGGGG
>NZ_DATCSD010000136.1:0-26787 GCF_036568665.1 Ohtaekwangia sp.
CGTTTTTGTGCCGGTATATATTTGTATAGCTGAAATGCTTTTTCAGCACGTTGTAATATATCGTCTTCTGATAGTCCACTCATGCTATGGCTGCTTTTTCCAAACTGCGGTAATCGGGTAACACCGGGCGATTTTTTATACCGGTACGAATGATGTTCAATACAGCTTCGCGCTCAGCACCTATCAGAGTAAGTCGTGGTGGACGAACGGTTTCTGTACCGAGTCCTGCTTCTGCTTCTGCGAGCTTTATATACTGTACTAATTTACTGTGCGTATCCAGTTCGAGCAATGGCATAAACCACCGGTTGATCTCGACCGCTTCTTCAATGCGACCTGCTTTTACAAGACGATAGATTGCTACCGTTTCTGCAGGGAACGCACATACCAACCCGGCAACCCAGCCCTTCGCTCCCATCACGAGGCTTTCCATGGCCAGTGTATCTACACCACTCATAATGCTGAAGCGATCGCCAAAGCGATTGATCATGCGTGTGACGTTTACCACATCGCGTGTCGATTCTTTTACGGCATCTATATTCCGGCAGGCAGCAAGCTCTTCAAACATATCGAGCGTAACTTCTACTTTATAGTCAACAGGATTGTTATAGATCATGATCTGCAAACCTGTAGCTTCAGCAACTGTTTTGAAATACGTTACGGTTTCGCGATGATCGGATTTATAGCGCATGGGCGGCAACATCATCAACCCGCTAAGACCTGCTTTGGCTGCAGACTCTGCTATCTTTACAGCTTCGAGTGTAGAACCTTCTGCTATATTCAGTACCACCGGCACTTTACCTTCCACTCTCTCCAGGGTATATTTCAGCAAAGCATTCTTTTCATCATTGTTCAGCACACTTGATTCGCCTAACGTTCCGCCAATGATAATACCATCTACACCTGCAGCCAGTTGCTGATCGATGTTTTTACCGAACCCATCAAAATCCAACGCAAAGTCTTTGGTGAACTTGGTAGTAACAGCCGGAAAAACACCTTCCCATGTAATCTTCATAACAATTCTCGTTTGGTTATATAATGACACAAAACTATCCGGGCATGCAAATCTGGTCTTTACCCCGATTAACAGGTAGTAATACTATATTAACTTGAAATTTACTGAATTTAAAACGTAGATGATACACTTCTACCAGTTAGTTTATCAGCGGTCTTAATTTTCTCTAAGCTCATTCAGAAAAACTAACCACATTGCTTTTCTTCTTCAGCAAAAAATAATACACCGGTATACCTGCCAGGATAATAGCAAGACCGGGAAGAGTATAGCGCGTTTCGAAGATCAGCAACAATACGGCTAATGACGATGCCACTACTATATAGATAGCAGGCAACACCGGGTATCCAAATGCTTTATAAGGCCGTGGTATATCCGGGCGTGTTCTTCGAAGTATATAAATGCCTACAATGGTAAGTACATAAAAGATCAGTACACCAAAAATAACAAGCGCCAGCAAGTCATTATACTTTCCGGTGAGGCACAGGGCAGAGGCCCATATACACTGCAGCCACAAACTATAGGCGGGCACTTCATATTTATTGAGCACTGCTGCTTTGGGAAAGAAGAGATTGTCTTTCGCCATGGTATAATATACTCTGGCTCCGGATAAGATCAGCCCGTTATTACAACCAAAGGTAGAGATCATGATCATCACGGCTATAATCACAGTGCCAGCCGGGCCAAATATATACTCAGCTGCCACCACACCTACCCGATCGCTTTTGGCAAAAGCAATGGCATCGAGCGGAATCACGGCAAGATACATGAGGTTGGTGAGTACATAAATCACCGTAACGATCAGTGTACCCAGCACAAGACTAAGACCAATGTTACGCTTGGGATTTTTTACTTCACCGGCAATGAACGTAATGTTGTGCCACGAGTCGCTGGAGAAAAGTGAGCCTTTCATCGCTATCGCTATTGCTCCGAAGAATGCGAGACCCGAGAGTCCTGTTGTTATGAGTTGACCATCCTGTAATGAAAGTGAAACCGGTGTCCAGGCATGTTGCCAGTTAGCGTTCCATGTCTCAGCCTTTGCTCCCCATATAAAACCACAGAGTATAAGTCCGGCCAGTGAAACGATTTTGACAATGGTAAGAAATGTTTGAATGAACGCCCCGTTCTTTACGCCTTTGCTATTAATATAGGTGAGCAGAACAATCACACCGATGGATACCAGTTGTGATGCTTTCAGTTTAAATGTACCGACAGATAAGAGTATATTTTCTTCGCCAACAGCCGGCAACAGGTATGCCGTAAATTTGGCAAACGCTACACCTACTGCAGCTATAGTACCGGTTTGAATAATGGTGAAAAAAGCCCAGCCATATAAAAATCCGGTAAGCGGGCCGAAGGCTTCACGCAGGTATACATACATGCCGCCTGCTTTCGGAAACATGGCGGAGAGTTCGCCATAACTTATCGCTGCTATAATAGTAATGATACCGGTAAGTATCCACATGGCTACGAGGTAACCTGCCCCGCCTACGCTGCGCGTTATTTCAGATGATACAATAAAAATTCCTGAACCGACCATTGAGCCTGCTACGATCATGGTGGCATCGAGTAATCCGAGTCGTGGTGTAAAATCGGGAGCGCGTTCTTCTGTCATGCAGAGAAATCCGGGTTTAGGTGGTATATATAGAAACCAGTAATAACAAAATTAGCCGCAACGCTTCCCGGCACAGTACGCCAATTATCATTACCTGATACTATATTAACCGCTAAAGTCCGGTACGACTTGCATTCGTAGTGCAAACTCCCTACTATAGCAGCGTATCGCAAAACTTCGTTATTAAAGTGTAACCAAAATGATTCGCGCAGCAGACAAAAAAGATTTTACTTTTATCTATAGTTTGTACATGCATCCGGAGATCAATCCGTACCTGCTGTATGAAGTAATGGATGCCACAGCGTTTCAACCTGAGTTCGATGCACTGCTGGCAAGAGATATACTATATGTATACGAAGGTGATGACGGACAGGCAGCCGGCATGTTCAAATTTATTCCGTATACGCATCGCAGCGATCATGTTGCGTATGTTGGTGGACTGGCCATTGCTCCGGATCGCCAGGGGAAAGGCTATGGCCTGCGCATGATGCGCGAGATCATTGAGCTGGGTAATGCGTTGCATATACTTCGCATTGAGTTGAGCACGGCTGTAAATAATGAAAAGGCTATCGGGCTATATGAAAGAGCAGGCTTTCAAAAAGAAGGCGTACTGCGGAAGTACACGCATTTAAAGAAGGAAAATATTTTCCTGGATGAGGTGCTGATGGCCTATATATACCCCTAGTTCTCCCTATGAAAACCGGGTATATATATCGTCTAAGAAAGACTGTTATTTTAGTCAGCTCCCACTGATACCAGCTTATCGTTCAGGGCTTTTCGCACAGCCTCTGACTTGGAATTTACTTTGAGCTTACGATAAATATTGCGGATATGGGTCTTGGAAGTTTCCACCGCTATATTGAGCTCAGCTGCTATTTCGGAATATGTTTTTCCACGGGTAATCAGTCGCAATACATCTGTTTCGCGATCAGAAAGTGGCGTATATGGATTCAGGTGGAAGAACTCGAGCACAATCTTGGCAATAGAAGGGCTAAGCACAGCACCACCGTTGATGATCTGCTCTACCGAGCGGATAAAATCCGGCAGCGGCACGCTCTTTAATATATACCCGCTGATGCCCAGGCTTAATGCTTCGTTGATTACCGATGAGTCTTCTACATTGGTAAAAATGACAATCTCTGAAGGATATTTACTCTTCAGAAAACGCAATCCATCCACACCATCCATGTCAGCTACGGTAATATCGATTATGATCAGATCAGGGCAATCGCGATGAATAAGCTTTATGGCTTCCGTATAGGTTTTATAGGAGTTTACCAGAAAATAATTACTGCTGCGTTCAATTGTAAAACTAAGTCCTTCGCGAAGTTTATCATCCTCTTCGATCAGTACAATTCTCTTTCTGAGTTTACCTATCATGTCTTTATTTTTTACTAAGATACAAGATACTATACACAATGCTATATATGTAATAGACAAAATACCCAAAATTATGTACTATCTTTTCATTTACCATGATAAGAATATTTCGCAGAACGCACGTACGAGCAATTATAGGCCTCTACGCACTAAAAAAAACGTTTGTGGCGAATAAACACGGCAAATCACACGAAAGTGTCGGTATCTTTTTTTCTGCAGTTCACTACACCCGTTTTACAGTTCGATACAGTACTCTTTAATACTCTGAATCTTATCACCATTCTTGTACCGTTGTAGAACATACAAACAAATACTTCAGTACATGAAAGCAATTACAAACTACGTTTCGCTCTTTTTCGCAGCGTTGATCCTGGTACTTGTAAAACCGGCGCTCGGCCAGGAAGAATCTGCCTCCACACAATCGGGCACCTCTATCACCGTCAATAAAAATCGCTATCGCTATACATCCAGCTCCAATGGTATGGAGTTCAGTATCGAGATGCGCGGCAAGATTGAAGTGACTGACGATGACCGCGATATAAAAACTATTTCAGATGATGGTTACCTCGAGGTAAGCAAGACGGTGTTTGGCAGCAAGCGCACTATTGTGATTGAATCACAAGGCGGTGGCAAAATGAAAAAAGAATATTACGAAGGCCGCACACTATCATCATGGGATAATGGAAAAGCGTGGTTGTCTGAGATCCTGCCGGAGATTGTGCGCTCTACCGGTATATCTGCCGAAAGTCGTGTGAATCGATTCTATAAACAAGGCGGAACGGCCGCTGTGCTCGCAGAGATCAATCGCATTGAAAATGATGCCGTGCGCATTCAATATGCAAACCTGTTGATGAAGAAGCCTTTGCAAACCAGCGAATATACTTCTATCATCAAGAGCGTGACAGGTCATGTAGACTCTGATCACTATAAATCAGAGTTTCTCAAAACCAACATCAATAAATTTTTACAGAGTAAAGAATCAACCACAGCGGTGCTCGCAGCAACGCAGGCAATAGACTCTGACCACTATAAAACACTGGTGATTAAAGAAGCATTAAGCGGAGATGCCGTTGCCCCTGAAAATGTAGCGGTAATTCTACAAACAGCGGGCAAGATGGATTCCGATCACTATATCACGGAAGTGCTCACGTATCTTCTCAACAAATCTGATTTCAGCGATGCTACATTGGCAGAACTTATCAACACTACCAAAACAATTGAATCTGACCATTACAAAACGGTTGTGCTCACTAAAGCGCTTGACAAACCCAATATATCGAAAGCTGCCTATCAGCGATTGGTTGAATCTGCAAAAGATATAGAGTCCGATCATTACCTTACACAAGTGATCAACCACATGCTGGAGAAACAACTTACTGCGGAAACATTATCAGGCGTTGTAACGGTACTCGGCACGATCGAGTCTGATCATTATCGCGCCGATGTACTCTCTACATTGCTGCGCAAACAAGGACTTACCGACAGCCAGTTTACCAGCGTGCTGAATCTCTGCGGAAGTATGGGCAGTGATCATTACAAATCGCAGGTATTGCAGAAAGCATTGAGCGGCTCTCCGTCTGATGCCAAGACTATCACCATTCTGCAAACCGCCAAGTCTATCGAATCTGATCATTACCTCACCGAAGTATTGCTGGCTATTGCCCCTAAAATAAAAACAAGCAACTCCGCTCTGAAAGATGCATATCGCGAAACGGCAAAATCCATTTCGTCTGAAACATACTATGGCAAAGCACTTCGTGCCATCGATTAAAAAGTTTGGCTTACTTACCAGTATACACTTCCCTGCAATGATGACCAATTCTTTTTTTATGGGTACATTCGGCAGTCATGAGTCAACTTGTATTTCGTATGCGCATGCGTGAAAGTACACGCACCGTGGTGCCGGTGGCACTGCTGTCGGTGGTTGTCTTTGTGCTGTTCTATATATACCTGCACTTCAGCGAGATGGAAAGAGCTCCGGGCTTTCGCTCCGATGGCTGGGGCATCGTCTTCAGCTTCGTGTTGGGTGGTATATGTGGCGTAACCCTGCACTATGCCAACCGGAAACTTAATCAATGGATACCGTGGAGTAATCAATTTGCTGCGCGCCTGCTCACCGGCTATATAAGCAATGTTATACTCATCATGGCGATTGTGTTTGGCAGCGGCCTGGCACTGATCTTCATCGCAGGCCCTTCTGTAATATGGCGCGGCTTCTCGGTAAATGACGAAGATCTGGTATTAAAGATTGTTATCCTGTTGCTTACTTCGCTGTTTGTTTACAACATAGTGTATGCGCTGCTCTTCTCCTACCAACACTATGCTACCGCTCAGCTCGACAGTATGCGCAGAGACAGACGACAACTGGAATTACAATTTGAAGCATTGAAGAGTCAGATAAGTCCGCACTATCTGTTCAACAGCCTCAATACTATTTCATCGCTCATGTTCAAAGACCTCCCCTCTGCGGAACAATTTATTCGCAGGCTTGCGCAGACGTATCAGTTCATTCTCAACACACAACATAAACGTTATGTGTCGCTGCAGGAAGAAATAGATTTTGTACAGTCATATTATTACCTGCTGCGCATTCGCTTTCAGCAACAACTGCATGTAGAGATCAACTTACCATCGGGTATAATGAGCAGCAAGATACCACCGCTTACATTACAAATGCTGGTGGAGAATGCCGTGAAGCACAACCCGATGCGCCACGATAAAAAACTCTTTATCTATATAACGGCACCCGACAATATGTACCTGCGGGTGATGAACACCAAGACAGGTGTGATCGACAACGTGACTTCGTTTCGTGTAGGACTGGAGAATATACAGAAACGCTACCAGTTATTTACCGATCGCAAGATCGAGATTCGCGATGACGATAAATTCAGCGTGTCTCTTCCGCTGATTCTCTCGCACGATAAAAATGCTTCTGCCGGTTTATTAACGCTAGCCTGACCTGTACCGATGAAACGATATTTTATCAACCATCCTGTATTTCGCATCATCGCCCCGGTTATTTATGGTATACTGATATACCTGCTTATACTGCTCATCAACAATTCCATAGCACAGGTAAACGAGATCTTCAGCAGCCAGGAAGTATATATCTTTATTGCACTTACAGCCTTTACTTTTGAAAGCTGTCGCCTGATCATTATACTCTTTCGAAGATACGAACAGAATAACCCTACACGCTTTTACCTGCCGTTGCAGATCATTTCATCTACCGGTATATCGGTTGGGCTTGTTATGCTTTGCCTTACACTTTATTTCGCGTATGCGGTGGGCTTCAGCATGAGCGATACGCAAACCATACTCTTTACAGCTATATTCAGTGTAACTGCCCTGCTCTATAATATACTTTACCTGAGCCATTACTACCTGCAAAAAGAAAACACGCTGAAATTACAGTCAGAGATGCAGCAGCGCGAGATACTCGAAATGGAGATGAATGAATTTCAGCAGGATATCAATCCTGATCTTCTTTATGAAAGCCTGGAGAACCTGATCGGCATTATGTATCGCGACATTGATAAGGCGGAAGAGTATATAGATTCACTGGCAAGTGCTTACCGGTATGTACTCACCAACCGGCACCAGGAGATTGTGCCGCTATCGGCAGAGATCGATGCTGCTAAAAATCTCATTCGCATATTGAATGAAAAATACTTTGGTCAGTTGAAGTTCGACTATACATTGGACGGTGCTACAGACGATGCACGACTCATTCCCGGCTCGCTGCCCATTGTACTGGAGAGTATCATACGCAACAGCATCATTACACGCTTTGAGCCTTTTAGTATAAACTGCTATCTTGAAGACGATTACATGGTGATACAAAGCCGACTAAACGACAGACTGATCTCTTACTCCGGAAGTAAAACGGCTTTTGCGCGATTACAAAAGTCGTATTCGCTCTATAGCGATCTGCCACTGATACAAGTAAAAGCTTACCAGGACAGCTATATCAAGATTCCTGTGCTGAAAGTAGAAGAGGCAGTTGCCACAAACAAGTAACATGAAGGTTGTAATTATTGAAGACGAAGTACCCGCAGCAGAAAAACTGGAGCGATACCTGCACAAGTACGATGCATCCATCGAGATCGTAGCGCAGTTTGATTCGGTAAAGAATACCGTGCCGTGGTTACAGGAGAACCAGGATACGATCGATCTTATCTTCATGGATATTCAGTTAACAGACGGACTAAGCTTCCAGGTGTTTCAGCAGGTTCAGGTGCGCAAGCCGGTAATCTTTACTACGGCCTATAATGAATTTGCACTCGATGCTTTTAAAGTAAACAGTATAGATTACTTATTGAAGCCGATAACGTTTACCGATCTCTCGGCAAGCTTGCACAAGCTGCAGGTATTGCGCGAGCAGTTCAGTGCATCAACCGACCAATCGCAGCGTATCCAGCAGGCTTTCTCCAATACCAAAACCAGTGCGTATAAAAATCGCTTCATGGTCAAAGTAGGCGAACACATCCGCTCGGTTACTACCGATCAAATCGTTGTGCTTTATGCCGATGGACGCGATGTATACCTTGTAACCAGCCAGCAAAAGAAATTTATTATTGATTATACACTTGAATCTTTAGAAAGTGTGCTCGATCCTCAACTGTTCTTCCGGCTTAACCGTACGTTCATTGTAAACATCAATGCTATTAAAGATGTGCTGGTATATTCGAACAGCCGATTGAAAATTACCTTGCTGCAGGAATTTGATAAAGAGATTATCGTAAGTCGCGAGAAAGTGCAGGATTTCAAAACATGGTTTGACGGAGCGGGCTGATGCTGCCGCGTTCCTGCAGAAAATATATACCGGAGCTATCAACCGGGAAGTAATAACTTCGTATATATACTTCCTATGCCCGATACAACACCACCGCTTTATCAACGCGAAGCCGATATACTATATCTGATCGATAGCTTTCGCAATCGCACGTTACCCGCTGCCGAATGGACACACCACGCGCACCTCGTCACGGCATTGTGGTTCAATAAAACATTCAGTGAATACGAAGCTATCTGTTATTTGCGCAGCGGCATCATTACCTATAATCTGCAAAGCGGTGGCGAGAATACTCCTGCCAAAGGCTATCATGAAACACTGACATTGTTCTGGTGTAAAATTATCCGAAGCTTCATCAACCAACATCCGGATATACCTTTGCCGGAACTCTGCACTATATTTCTGCAAAGTGAACAAGCCTCGCGCGATCTGCCTTTACGCTTTTACTCACGTGAAAAATTATTCTCTGTAGAAGCCAGAGCTATATGGATAGAGCCGGATATAGCACCTCTCTGAAAAAATCACTGCGATACTTCGAACATCTCCTGCGGCTCAACTTCTTCTACACAGTCAAGCCTGGCACCATCAAGACCATTGGCCGGTTGGCGAAATTGTCCTTTGGGATATCCCAACTCAGAATGTCGGTATACTTTCGTCATAAACTTATCGAATACCGGTAATGCTGATCTTCCCCCAGAACCCATTCCCCACGAAGGAAAGTGAATGCTCGGTTCGTCACCACCTACCCATACACCGGTAACGAGATTGGGAGTTATACCTATATACCAGCCATCGGATGCATTGTTGGTCGTACCGGTTTTACCACCTACCTGGTTGCCTTCGGTTACCGCATCGCTAAGCGCCTGCGAACTTCCCCCACTCTCTTCTACACCACCGCGTAACATATATACTATCTTGTAGGCCGTAACTTCATCGGTAGCCTGTTTTCGCTCCGTAGAAAAATTCTGGATCACGTTGCCATATTTATCTTCAATGCGCGTGATATAGTACGGTCGGGTATATACGCCCAGGTTTACAAAACTGCTATAGGCTCCCACCATCTCCGACAGCGACACTACACTGGTGCCAAGCCCCAGTGAATATACCGGGTCGAGTTTACTGGTAATACCCAGTCGCTGCGCGAAGGCTACTACATTCTCCGGCTTTACGCGCTCCATCATCTGCATGGTAACCGAATTTAATGAACGGGCCAGCGCCTGTCGGAGAGTATATTTCTCTCCATCACCATACGTTCCGTTAGAATTTGGCGGCCTGTAAACTGTGCCGTTCACTTTTATGGAAGGCGTTATATCCGGCAACTTGTCGCAGGGAGAATAGCCATCTTCAATCGCTTTACCATATACAAACGCTTTAAAGGTAGACCCCGGCTGACGCTTTGCCTGACGGCCATGATCAAACTTGAAATAGGTATGATCTATACCTCCTACCCAGGCCTTGATCTCACCGCTTCTCGGATCCATCGCGATCATACCCGATTGCAGAAAGCGATTGTAGTAACGCAGCGAATCCATCGAACTAAATATAGTATCGCGCGCACCATGCCAGGTGAACACGCGCATAGGCTTCTTCCGGTTTAATTCGATACGGATAGAGTCTGCGCCCTCACCATAGTGCTTCACCAGGCTCCTGTATATTTCCGTGCGTTTAATTTTTCGCTCGGGGAAACTCTTGATCTCCGCGCCATGCTCATCTACCCACGGATTGCGCCTGCCCCAGGCGTTGTCGAAGTCGTGTTGCAATTTTCGGATGTGTTCCGCCATCGCCTCTTCGGCCAAACGTTGCATGCGACTATCAATGGTCGTATATATTTTCAGTCCGGAGTCTTCCAGGTCGTAGCCATTTTCACGACACCATGCTGTCAGATCATTTTTGAGTATCGTACGAAAATAGGTTGCTATACCTTCGTTCTGATTCTGCACGCTAAAATGTAATTGCAATGGAAGTTGCTTCAACGAATCATATTGCTTTTGCGCGATATAGTGATGTTGCTGAAGTTTGAACAGCACATCGTTTCGTTTATCGCGTGCACGATCCGGGTACTCGATCGGGTTAAAACGCGAAGTGCCTTGCAACATGCCTACCAGCAAAGCCGCTTCCGGAATAGTGAGTTGTGAGGGCTGCTTGCTAAAGTATGTTTCGGCTGCCACCTTAATACCATACGCATTGTTATTGAAAGGCACCGTATTCAGGTATAGCGCGATGATCTCTTCTTTGGTAAAGGTCTTTTCAAGCTTCACAGCAATGATCCACTCTTTTGTTTTGCTGATGAGCAGTTCCATCGGCGAACCCAGTGAAGCAAGTTTACCTTTCAGTTCATCGCCACGCGTTCTGAAAAGATTCTTGGCCGTTTGCTGCGAAAGTGTACTGCCACCACCTTGTTTATTGAATGTTACGATGCCGCTGATCACACGCAGAAAGGAATGAAGATCCATACCCGAATGCTCATAGAAGCGATGATCTTCCGATATCAATAATGTTTTTACCAATACAGGCGACAATTGCTCGTACGATACCTGGCTGCGGTTGAACCGGAAGTATCGTCCCATTGAAACACCATCAGCGGATATAACTTCCGAAGACAGATCGCTCTCGGGATTTTCGATAGCACGCAAACCGGGCAGCGGCCCAAAGAGGTTAAAGGGATTTTGTATAACGAGGAAGATATATAGCGGAAGCCCGATTACAGCCATGAAGAAAAAGATCCAGATCGCTTTCACGATCCTGCGGAACCAGGGTCTCTCGATGAGCAAAAAATCATTGACTTTCCTAAACCTGGTTTTCAGAGGGCCGGGTGTATCCATCGGGTAATCAGAGCATTTTAGTGCGGTAATTACCAGATTCTTTTTGGAGAAAGCAAGCCGGTATAGCTATACTTCGTAACAGAAATATATACCGGTAGTATATATAGGTATGCTCAGGAAAATTTACCGTCTGCGGGAAGCTTTCAATGCCGGCCAGTTGGCATCGGCTTTCTTGATCAGGCCTGTTTCATCTTTATTCCAGGGCTCCAGCGAATTGAACTGTGCCCCACTGAAGGGAAGCTTGCCATTGTAAAAGAGATACAGTTTCCCATCGGTGACCTTAAACGTTTCCGGATTGATGGACACCTTCTTGTTCTGCGCCCCCACAGCCAGTGCACAGTAACCATCATACTGCGGCAAGTAGCCCAGTGGTTGTTTCAGAAACTCCTCACGATTACGCGCTGTCGAAAAATAATAGATCACCGTGTTATAGGTTGCCTGGATATCAGCCGAACCCTTCACCGCTTTTCCATCTTTGAAATACGCCACCACATCATACCCGCCAATGGCCACATGATCTTTGCCCACCGGCTCCACCTGCGAGAACGCAGCAAACGTAGATCCCATCAACATGATTACGCCAACCCATTTCATTATAGTCTTCATAGCTGAATTTTACCGATACAAAGAACGAGATTATTGCCGATAGAATTGTCGCAGAAAAGACAAAAAGCTTTTATACTGAAAGCTGATAGCTGAAAATTTAAATACACGCTTCAGGGAAAAAATTCAGTTGCGCGAGCTTCGAGTAAAAAGTGAAATGCACACGGCTTACGCTTTATGCTTATCTCACCATCCATATAGTATCACTCGCATCATCGGTTATCAACAGATTTCCTTCTTTTGTGATAGCCACTGCCACCGGGCGCCCGTATACATCTCCTTTTGCTTCATCGGCAATAAAGCCTGTAACAAAATCTTCTGCAGGTCCAGCCAGTTTACCATTGCGAAAAGGAACGAAGAGTATTTTATACCCGGTAAAGGAAGAACGGTTCCACGAGCCATGTTGTGTAATGAAAGCGCCACCCTGAAATTTCTGAGGGAGTTTCTTCTGATCATAAAATACGAGTCCCATCGAAGAGCTGTGACTATCCAGCGGAAGATCAGGCACGATCGTGCGTTGGATCAGTTCCGGCTTTTGATCTTCGGCCTTTATACGCGGATCAGGATGTGAACCGATGTATGCATAGGGCCATCCATAAAAACCATCGTGCACTACATGCGTGAGGTAATCGGGAACAAGATTATCGCCTAACTCATCGCGCTCATTTACTACTGTCCATAGCTCATCGGTGCCAGGAGCCCAATCCATTCCCACCGGGTTACGAAGTCCACTGGCATATACCACTTTATCACTTCCGTCAGGATTCATTTGCAGTATATTGGCACGCGATATTTCTTCATCTATACCATGCTCCGCTACATTACTGGCCGAGCCGACTGATATATATATTTTGGAAGCATCTTTACTCGCCAGCAGATTACGCGTCCAGTGATTGTTATACCCACCGGCCGGAAGATCCGTAATCTTCTGTCCTGCAGCTGTTACATGTGTATTCTTCTCCTGGTAAGGATATCGCCATACAGCATCCGTATTGGCTACATAGAAATAATTATCCAGCACCAGCATACCAAAGGGTTGATTCAGGCCGGTAAGATAAGGCGTTTGTATTTCCGGTTTTCCATCTCCGTCTGCATCACGTAATAAGTATATCTGGTTCAGACTCTTTCCTGAATGCTGCGAATCATCCTTACCACTAATGGCATCTTTCACTTTACTCAGTCCTTTACTTTCTGTATTGGCGAGTGCAACAAATATATCGCCATTGGGTGCTACATATATATTTCGCGGGCTGCGAAGTCCCGTAGCAAATTTCGTAACAGTAAGTCCGGCTATAACATCGGGAGTTTCTCCTTCGGGCCAGCCGATTACATGACTATATTTTACAGCTGACTCCTTTTCGTTTGGGGGTGGCAGCTCAATAACCGGCTTAAAGCTTTCATCGGATACTGGCGTTACGGTGGTTGCCGCAGTTTCCTCTTTTTTTTCAGTCTTTCGCTCACAACCGGCAGCAATCATCACGAAGAGTATGTATACAACCGACATTGCTTTCATGTTCTGCTTGTTTTATACTATTAAAAAGTAAGAGGCTGTCCTACTTTTATATAAAACAGCCTCTGTAGTCAATCTCTTTGTGGTTTCCGGTAGTGATTTAGAATATGCGTCCTTCCAGTCATTACCTTTCGAGATCAACATGTATAGTTATGAAAATAGTGTGCCCGGCAGGGTACAGCTTTTCATTCCAATAAATTACAGTTGCAGGATATTATTTGTCCCATTCATTCCCCTGAACGCAGCTAACCATTTCAGGAGGGATTTAAAGACTGTGTGTAATCAAGTTCTTATACCGGTCGGATGCGGGCAGATTAGTTCGTGTGCGTACATACCCTTTCTATTGAGTGGATGTGTTGCTTTGATTTATGCCTTTCTATAGCGAAAACAGGGGACTGCTTTTCTGGCATTATCTTGGTAAATTCCGGTGTTGCTAATCCACTTGTTATGCTGCTCAACTACCTTCGCATTGCCTTCCGGAATCTTCGGAAGAATACGGCATTTTCGTTCATCAATATTTTTGGACTTGCCATTGGTACTACAGCCTTTTTGCTTATCGTGCAGTATATCCGTTTCGAGCAAAGCTATGAGAGCTTTCATGCAAATGCTGCCAATATATACCGCATCACACTCGACTTCTATAGAGGCTCGGAATATGTAGTAACAGATTGTGAGACACACGCACCTGTTGGAGGCATGCTGAAAGAGAAAATGCACGAAGTAAAAGACTTTGTTCGCATGTTTCACAATGACGGACTCCAGGAGGTAAAAGCAGGTGATAAAAAATTTCTCGATGAAGGATTTTACTATACCGATCCCTCTGCCTTCAACATATTTACTTTGCATACACTCTATGGAAAATCAGAAGATGCGCTGACAAGGCCTAACACTATTGTACTTACCGCAGCAGCAGCAAAGAAATATTTTGGTCGTACCAATGTGATAGATGAAACGATCGACATCGATCATACACTCTATCATGTTTCTGCGGTTATTGAAGATCTGCCTCCGAATACGCATATAAAATTCACGGCTTTACTTTCACATAGCACACTCCTCAAAAATGGCTGGTACCAGGAAGACACCTGGGGCGGCAACAATGAGTATACATACCTGCTGATGCAACCCGGAACAGACCTGGCAGCATTCAATAAAAAGCTCACGGAGTTTTCGGCTTCGCTCAAAGACAAGATCAACAACTCGCGTTACCTGGCTCAACCGATAGAAGAGATACACCTGTACTCGCACAAGACGTATGAACCGGAAGTAAACGGAAATGCTAATGTGGTATATTTCCTGCTGGTAATCGCTGTTTTCATTATTGTGATCGCGTGGGTAAACTATATCAACCTATCTACCGCCAGAGCGATGGAACGTGCCCGCGAAGTTGGCATACGCAAAGTAATGGGCTCGTTGAAAGTTCAGCTGGTATTGCAGTTTCTCGCAGAGTCCTGTATGCTGAATATACTGGCGGGTATACTGGCATTTATTCTTTACCAGACAGCCTTCCCTTTCTTCCGCGATCTTACTGCTTCTGCTTTACCCGATAGCTATATGCACGACCAATCATTCTGGAGGTTGTTCGTTATACTGCTGGCCACCGGATCTATACTCTCCGGTATATATCCGGCATTTGTATTATCCTCCTTTCAGCCTGCAGCTGTGTTGAAAGGTAAATTCCGATCATCTTCTCACGGACAATCTTTACGCAAGGGACTCGTCATTTTTCAATTCGGTGCTACGGTTGTATTAATGGTGTGTATGTGTACAGTATATATGCAGGTAAATTACCTGCGTCAATATGACCTGGGCATGAACCTTGACCAGACATTGATTGTACGCGCACCCAATGTAGAATCCGATTCTGTGTTCCAATCATCCTTCCATAGTATGAAGACAGAATTACTGCGCAATCCGAATGTAAAGATGGTAGCACGGTCTGAATCACTTCCAGGTTTAAGTCTGCACGAACTGAGTTCAACTATGCTCAGTCGGTACGGGCAGAACCAGCACGGCAACGGTGAATATGAGTATTACTACTTCTATATCGATGCGGACTTTATACCCACGCTCGGCATGAAGCTGGTGGCGGGTCGTAACTTTGAAGAAGACAAAAGCAATGAAGACTATGTGATTATCAACGAAGCGGCCGCGCAACGACTTGGCTTCGTTAATCCGCAGGAAGCCGTAGGTACCAAACTTACTTTCAAAACGCGCGGAGATGCACAATACTCGATTGTTATCGGTGTGATGAAAAATTTCTATCAGCGCTCACCAAAAGAAGATCATATACCGATGCTGTTTGCCTATACTGAAGGCGCCAGTTATTTCTCCATCCGGTTAAATACACAGGATGTGCACCAGACCATGGCAACAGTACAGCATACCTGGAGCCAGGTGTTTCCCAATACACTCTTTCATTATTTCTTCCTCGATGAGAAATACGATCAGCAATATCAATCCGATGCGCGCTTCGGACAAGTGATCGCAACGTTCTCCCTACTGGCCGTTTGCATTGCCTGCCTCGGATTGTTTGGTCTGTCTTCTTTCACCATTCTTCAACGCACCAAAGAGATTGGCATTCGTAAAGTATTAGGTGCATCGGTGTCGCAGATCGTACGTTTACTCTCGCAGGATTTTGTGATTATCGTACTGATCGCGGCATTGCTGGCTATACCGGTTGCATATTTTGCCATGGAGCAGTGGCTGTCCGGATATTCGGTAAGAATACATCTTAACCCCTGGATGTTTGCTATACCGGTGCTGATTATCCTGCTGATAGCGTTGCTCACGGTGAGTACACAAACCATTCGCACAGCGCTATCCAATCCAACCCATTCTCTGCGACAGGAATAGTATATACCTTTATGTGTTTATAGTACACTAGAAGATGTGTGATAAACAACACCGTATTTATACCGGTTATCCGATCAGGATAAAGTTTACTTAATTCCTATTGGAAAAACATGGAGGGATTGTTAACGTTAGTGAGTAAACTTTAACCCCAATCCATGAAAAAGGTATATACCGGAATGCTGTGTGTGTTGTGTGCGTTGATACTCTTCACCACACCTGCATCAGCACAAAAAATAAAAATACTTACCAGTCACCTGGGCTACGAGACTACCGGCCCCAAGCACGCTATTGTAGAGGGAAAACAAACCAACCAGGTAACGGCTTTTAAAGTAAAAGATCTCAACACCGATCAGGAAGTATTCAGTGGTATGCCTGTAAAGACCGGCCCGGTTACCAAATGGAAAGACTGGCACTTCTGGACGATAGACTTTGATGCTGTTACGAAAGAAGGAAGTTACTATATAGAATGCACCACCAACGAAGGGGTTATACGTTCATTCCCCTTTCTTGTACAAAAAGATGTGCTCGAACGCAACACACTCTCGAATGTAGTATACTATTTCAAAGGTCAGCGTTCATCAGGCCTGCTCGATAAAGCTGATCGAAATATAGCACTGGAAGATACCGACAAACACATTGATGCCCATGGCGGATGGTTTGATGCTACAGGCGACTATGGTAAACACCTCTCTCATCTTTCATTCTCCACGTATTTTAATCCGCAGCAGATATCTCTCACGGTGTGGAGTCTCTTCCGTACGTATGCATTACTCGATGCACGCAACGATATAGCCTTTAAACAGTACAAGCGAAAAATTCTGGATGAAGCGATGTTTGGTGCTGATTATTTAGTGCGTGTAAAAAATCCGAATGGCTCTTTCTATCGCTCAGTATCCGGACATGGACCGGAGAAACGCCCCGAAGACCGAAGGATTGGTAAAGACAGTAAAGGCTACGCGATCAAAACGGTTGATACAAAAGATAAATTTTCACCGGGTGATATCGAACGCGTTTCGAACCAGGCTACCTACGAGGTGAGCTATCGTGCAGGAGCAGGTTTATCGATAGCCGCGTTGGCTATAGCGAGTACATATCCTGTTTCGGGCGATTATACTTCTGCCGATTACCTGCGTGTAGCCGAAGACGCTTTTCAATACCTCGAGAAGAACAATATATACTATACCAATGATGGCAAGGAAAATATAGTAGATGATTACTGCGCACTGATGGGCGCTACTGAGTTATACCGGGTAACAAAAAAAGATATATACAAACAGGCTGCCGACAAACGTGCCGCTAATCTATCAGCTCGTTTGATAACTTCCGGCCCCTATAAAAATTTCTGGCGTGCGAATGATAGTGATCGACCTTTCTTTCATGCTTCCGATGCAGGGCTGCCTGTGGTAGCATTGATACACTACTTACCGATTGCCAATGAAGCAACGCAGAAAAAATTACTGGACGTAGTTCGCAAATCATTAACGTTTGAACTGGAAGTAACATCTGAAATTAACAATCCTTTTGGATACGCGCGACAGTTAGTACAGAATAAAGCTGGTGTGAAACGCACTACATTTTTCTTCCCGCACGATACCGAGGCCGCTCCGTGGTGGCAAGGTGAAAACGCAAGACTTGGATCATTGGCAACTGCTGCACGATTTGCTGCTCCGTATTTTAAAGACGATGCTATATTTTATAACAAGTTACAGGTATACGCGTGGAATCAACTCAACTGGATATTAGGATTGAATCCGTACGATGCCAGCATGCTGCACGGAACAGGAAGAAATAATATAGCCTATATGTTCTTTGGCACCTATCAATATACCAATGCACCAGGCGGTATCTGCAACGGAATTACCGGAGGGTATGACGATGAAGATGGTATAGATTACGACCTCAGCTACTTAAAGACCGGTAAAGATGACGACTGGCGCTGGGCCGAGCAATGGCTTCCGCACGCTGCGTGGTATCTCGTAGCAACCGCTATCCGCTAACTATTTGTAGTGATTACCCGGGTATATTTCATGATTCTGCCTGCAGAGCATGAAATATACCTTGGGATAAACCGTTACAGGTTATTCGTTATCCGAGAAGAGTGTGTGAAGTGTGAGTGCGGTTATATATATACTTCTATAAATTTACTCGAACATCGCTACAACCCGTGCCGGGCCGGCTGATGCTCCTACAATCTTCAGCGGGAACGCAGCTACTTTAAATCCGCTATACGGCAACGCATCGAGATTTACCAGTTGCTCCATGTGGCAATACTCTTTTTCTCTGCCAACAAGATGTGCCTGCCAGAATAATTCAGCATCCGATGTCTCTTTCGCTTTCCTGATCTGATACGGCAACGGCACATCCCATCCCCACGAATCTATACCCATCACTTTTATACCCTGCTCGATGAGCCAGGCCGTTGCTGCGGCACTCATACCGGGACCTATATACGGAAACTCCTTGGCGCCATTAAATTTATCGCGACCGGTTTTGATCAGCACAATCATTCCGGCACGCAGCACCAGATTTTCTTTCTTCAGAAATTGCGCTATATCTTCTACTGTGATTTGTTCAAAGTCGGCTTTGTGTTTCATATCGATCACAACGCCTTCACCAAAACACCATTCGAGCGGAATCTCATCAATCGTTTTGGAGCGCGTGCCGCCACACGTAGGCGAGTAATGCCACGGTGCATCCAGGTGTGTAGTAGCATGTACACCCATCTTCTGAATGGTATCGTCAGCCCATCCTTCAAAATGCTTGGGAAACAAGCGGAAGGGTAATCCCAGAAAGCGGATCAGCCATTTTGCTTTACGATGTGGCTTATGCTTGATCTTTACTTTCATAAACCAGGGATCGTTCTCGTTATACCGGATCGGCTTGGACAAATCAACAATGCGCATGCTATATGTATAGTTACTGTTAAGACGAAATAAAACTTCTGCTATAGATTCTTCGAGGGGGTGTTGCTATAGCGGGTAACGCTTAAAAAATCGCGCGTAAAGTTACATATAAAACGTTTTGTTCAAAGTGCAGTCATCACGACATGCATTGTTATACTATCAAGGAGTTGATCGTCAGATATATTCGCTCAACATTCAAAGGAAAATTTATCTCTGCAATCCGAGGGATAGGTTTGTTTACCTGATATTTTTAACGCATTCCATAGCTCGCTCCCGGGCCGCGAGGCCCCGCATGTTCTACCTGGTCTGTATCCAATCCGCACACAGCCACGTCAGGCCAAAGATTGGATAAGGCCCAGTTGAAACATGCAGGAAGAATAAAATACCTGGAATGAAAATTCAATATCGATTCGCTGTCCTTATATATAGCAGTGAATCATAACTCAAAAGCATTCTCAAAAAACTATATATAGTAACTATATATCTGCGTTATTATTCTCTCACTATGAGCATAAAAAAAGAGAGACACTTTCGTGCCTCTCCCCCGCTACTATATTGCGTGGAGTTATTCCACTACAATCTTTTTGGTAATAACGCGCTTCGCGTTACTCATGCGAACAAGATATATACCTGCCGGTACTTTGCTTACAGGTAATACATCCTGCACTTCGGATCGTAATATCTGTACCCCGGAAGTACTGGTAATACTCACAGTAGAAGGACTGGAAACTTTTATCGTAAATGTACCTGCTGCCGGGTTCGGGAACACCGTTAGCTCATCTTCTGTAGTAAGCTTCTGTGCAGTTTCTTCATTGGTTGCCAGGCGTGCCCCGGTTCCTGTACCAAAGCTGAATGCCTCCCAACCGGAGAGTGTGGTACGCGTACATGTCATGGCGTTCACACCATTCTCGGAAGATATATACCGGCCATTGTTACCACGCAAGCCAACTTTGCCATCGGCTGTCGGCACCCAATCAAATTTTTCCCAATCACCTATCGTTGTGCGGTTACAGGTAATTGCTGCTGCACCATTTTCAGATGATACATACTTGTTCATACTGCGCAGCGCAACCTTTCCGCCACCGGCATCTACTACGGTAAATTGCTCCCATGCCTGTACGGTTGGCCGATTACACATCATCGGTGCTGTACCATTCTCGGAGCTTACATAGCTGTTGTTATTTCCGCGCAGCCATATCGTGCTTCCTATAGGAGCCGTACCGGTAGAAGTAGTGCGTTTATATACCCGCACATAGTCAACATACATTTTAGCAGGAAGTGCAGCGTTGTTTACTGTAAAGCCCGGCCAGTTACCACCAATCGCCAGGTTCAGAATAATAAAGAATGTATTATGAAATTCGTTTGTGCCATTAATATTATTCTGAATGTTGGCTTCATGATACTGTGCACCATCTACAAACCACTTGATGGAATTTTCGTCCCACTCAATAGCATATACATGGTAGCCGGTAACATTGGTACCAACGGAACCGCCATACGAAGTATACCCGTTGTTATCCCAGTGAATCGTACCATGCACAGTGTTGTTGGTATTTACCTGTTCCATAATGTCAATCTCACCACAGGCAGGCCATCCCACACCACCCGGTCCGCTGATGTTGGTGCCGAGCATCCAGAAAGCAGGCCATGATCCCTGGAAGGCCGGCAACTGCATGCGTGCTTCAATGCGACCATAGCGCCAGTTATACCCGGTTGATCCCGTAGTAAGTTTGGAAGAGGTATAATTGAACCCTCCAAAACTTTCCTGCTTGGCTGTGATCACTAACTGACCATTCTCAATCGTGGCATTTTCTCTTCGGTAATATTCCAACTCGTTGTTTCCCCAACCGTTGGTTCCGTTACCGATATCAAATCCCCAGGCAGAGCTGATGCTGCTGGTAAATTCATCCGACCATTCTAACTGCCAGGTTTGTGCACTGCTCCGCGCGCAAACCAGTAGACAGGCCGTTGCAAAGACTATCTGTACAATTTTCATAATGATGGAATTTAGGTGTGACGTCTGATATATATAGTTTAGGGTTGAACCACAAGTTTCTGTATATGCGAGCGCTCGTCATCCACAATGGTAGTGGTATATAAACCCGGTGCTAAACCTTGTATTTGCGCTGATCCCTGCACACGCCCGGTATATACTATTTTGCCGGAACCCAGCTCGCGAACAACTACCTGCGATGGTTTGGCTACCTGGAGATTTACATTTCCTTTGGATGGGTTGGGATATACGGAGAGTGTATTTTCGCTAGCAAGGCCGTCAGATATACTGCTTGCTTCTGCAGCAGCAATACGTGCACCGGATACAGACGTAAATACAAAAGCTTCCCAGCCGCTTAATGTAGTGCGTGTACACGTCATGGCGTTGGCACCATTCTCGGATGAGATGAATAATCCGTTGTTACCACGGAAACCTACTTTACCATCGGTAGTAGCAACCCAGTCGAAT
The DNA here is from genome assembly GCF_036568665.1 of Ohtaekwangia sp. Lineage (GTDB taxonomy): Bacteria > Bacteroidota > Bacteroidia > Cytophagales > Cyclobacteriaceae > Ohtaekwangia. The sequence continues at coordinate 21,958 of NZ_DATCSD010000136.1, forward strand.
TTCTCCCAGTCGCCTACAACGGTACGGTTACACGTTATAGCAGCCGCGCCATTTTCGGATGACACATATTTACCCATGCTGCGCAGCGCGATCTTTCCGCCACCGGCATCTATTACTGTAAATTGTTCCCATGCCTGTGCTGTTGTACGATTACACCACATCGGTGCTGTACCATTCTCCCCACTCACATACAGGTTGTTGAAACCCCGCAGTGTAATTACCTGGCCGATTGGTATAGTATTGCCGGGAGGATTGCCACCACCGCTGCGTTGATCCACTACCTGATCGATAGCCGACAATAAAGAATTACCATTGTTAACGTCCTGCGAAAGTTCCCAGATCATAATACCACCACCCTGATCGAATGCGAGGTTTGTTTTACTTTGTATAGTAGGGATACCGTTGTAACCAACACCCTGAAAGGAATCAGCATTGGGACTTGCTCCGCGATTGAGCAATGTATTATAGGCTACATATTCGGAAGCGGATCGTCCATAGAATGGCACGCCTAATATAGCTTTACTCGCAGACAGTCCGCGGCCCTTCCAATAGTTGATAGACTGCACGGCATAGTCGTAGGTAGAGTGATTGGAGCCGCCACCATCGTACGCCATCAGGTTAAGAAAATCTACATAACCAAATACATTGCTTTGAATGCTGGAGCCACCAACGGCTACCACTGCGGCCGTTAGTAATTTACCCTGGTTGTGCAGCGCAGTACTGAGTTGCTGCATGAGCAATGAGTAATTATTGGACGATGCTCCTGCATCCGGATATTCCCAATCAATATCAACACCATCCAGGCCATACTGGTTAACAAAATTTACCAGGTTGTTTACAAAGTTGGTGCGATACGTTGCATTGGCCGCAAGACTTTCAAAGCCGCTGTCGTTGCCATCATTCCAACCGCCAACCGCTATCAATACTTTAACACCGTTGGCATGACCAGCTGATACAAGACTCTGTAGTCGTGCGCCATCAACGCCCTGCAGGCCACCCGTTGCCGTGGGGAGAACAAATGCATAGTTTACGTGTGTGAGTTTGCTGAACTGAATGCCGCTCACGCTACCAGCCCACGAAGGAAAGTAGCCCACAACTTTAAACTGCCCTACCGTTACAAGCGAAGTGAACAGAATACATGCTATAGTATATAGCATTCTGGTATAAATAGTTTTCATAACAGACAAGAGTTAGGTGATTGTTACCACTTGTGCGATAACATTAATTTTAATTTAACAAGATTAACAGCCAGCGACATTGGGGAATTTACCGGTATATATGATCGCTGCGAATGGCTATCGTTAGCCGTGCCAACATGCATCGGTGGTGGATATAGCGCATGGTTCTTTAGTTTGGGTTAAAGTATCAGTATAATTTTGTGATGGGGTTTTTAAAATATCTACTGTCCTTCAAACGTTGACTAAAATAATTTGCGCGGTGGGTATATTTTACTTTACCAATACGCCATTACCTCTACATCATTTTGATGCAGTACACCAACACTACTTCTTAGCAGAAATTATACTTGATTCTCAACAGATTGAACGCGCGGCAGGCAGCGTGTGTGCGCGTACATTTTTTGTGGTGTGTGATTTTTCAATTACGTTAAAACCGCTTGATGTTTTAACTTATTTTAGCACCTATACCGGATAAATACGGTATATATAGGAGTATAAATATAACGTTAAAGCTAACATTTTATCAAGAGATGTTAAAACATTTATAGAATATATCCTCCCGGTGGAGTAAATGTATTTGTAATAATGGATGCCCCTATATTCTATATACCTGAATAACGATCTATACTCAGGGAAATATATTTCAGACGGATGAGTCTTTTAAAATATAGCCGATGCCGCGTATATTCTCGATCTTCAGTGCATCGTCATTCTTCAGATATTTTCGCAGTTTGGAAACAAACACATCCATGCTGCGGGCTACAAAGAAGCCATCATCTTCCCATATTGCTTTTAGAAAAACATCGCGCTCTATAACCTTACCAGTATGCCGGAAGAATAACTGCAACAGCCGGCATTCTTTATAGGTTAAGCGTGTATGCTCTCCGTTGGCATTGAGCAAAAGGTTGTGCACATCCAGTGTTGTTTTGCCTGCCTTCAGCAGCAACGATTTATCTACGGATGAATTTGCATCTACCGTACGTTTCAGGATTGCTTCAATGCGATATTTAAATTCCTGTATACTAAAAGGCTTGCACACATAATCATCTGCTCCTATCTGAAAGCCCCGTATGCGATCTTCCAGTTGATTACGTGCCGTAAGAAAAACAATGGGTATACGCTGATTATACTTTCGCACTTCTGCGGCCAGATCAAAACCATCTTTCTCCGGCAACATGACATCCAGAATACAGAGATCGAATGTATGACTATGAAAAGCTGAAAGTCCTTTTTCACCACTTGCATACAGATGTACATGCCAGCCATGGGCATCCAGTGTATCCTTGATCAAAAAGCCCAGGCTCTCATCATCTTCTACCAACATGATCTGCGGACGCTCGCTCATACTTTCGGAAGTATAATTTGCACTTCTGTTCCCTTGTTCAACTCACTCAGTAAATTTACGTGGCCGCGATGCGCCTGCACAACACCTTTCACAAAACTCAGCCCCAGACCAAAGCCTTTCACATTATGTATATTACCCGAAGTAACGCGGAAGAATTTATCAAACACCTTACTGCGATGCTGTGGCGCTATACCGATACCATTGTCGATCACATCAATTTCAATCTGGTCGCCATGATCTCTGGTGCGCACCAGTATATGCGGAGATTCCAGCGAGTATTTTTCGGCATTGTCAATAACATTGGTGATCGCCTGCAATAGTAAGTCCTTATCACCGAGTATAGATACCTGGCCAGCCTGAAACTCGAGTCGTATCGTTCCATTGCGTTCGCGTATCTTTAACTGAAATGCTTCGGCACAATCTTCGATCAGCCGGTGTATATCCATCGCTTCCAATACAGGGCGCTTCATATACTCGATGGAAGCACCGCTGAGTACCTGGTCTATCTTCTGACGTAAACGTTCATTTTCTTTCAGGAGTATATTGACATATACCTGTGTGCCCTGATCTTGAATTTTGTTTTGCAGAATCTCACCCGCTATACGGATGTTGGTTACCGGTGTTTTAAACTCATGCGTCATGTTGTTGATAAAATCGCTTTTCAACTCGGCAAACTTCCGTTCGCGCAGCAGCGAAGCAATAGCATACGCAAAGAAGCCCATCATCAATAACAAAATGATGGTAGAGAATATCCATACATCCAGTTGCGCTGCTACATAGCTCTGCTTCTTGGGAAAATATACTGCAAAGTTCTTTTCTGCAAGGCTCCGTTTGTATTGCTCTTTCTCCGCTTCCAGCCTGCGTGTAGCCTCTACGTAATGGCCGTATACCAATGTATCGTCAGCAGCATTGTAAACGCCCAGCTCGTAGTCGATCGAAAGACTGCGTTTCGAAAACTCGTTGCGCAGCAAACTATCCAACTCCTGGTCGTTGAGCTGGCTGTTGGTGGTTACAAAAAAGAAATTGGATGACATCTTTCTGATCTCGGCATCTTTGGAAACCGAATCAGCAACTTTACGCAATGCGATCTGTACGCTGTGATCAAATTGTTTTTCGGCAACATCAAATGCTTTCCGGAACCAGTATAACTGTATTACCAGCAGGCACGCCAACACCAGGGTTCCCAGCAGGATGATGCCGCGCAGATGTTTGGTTTTCATTCTCTAAAATTAACAGTTTAGATAGTTATCAGTAAGTACTTTCCGCTTTTTAACACTGCATTAACACTTCTTTACAGTCGTTAACGCTCTCGTTCTTCTTTCAACGGTAGCATTGTAAAAAGTTTACGAAAATGTTCACCAGAAAGGATTATTTATTTTTGGCAGCAGCCATACTGCTCGTATTAACAGCCTTTGTTACGATGGCCTTCGATCCATCCGAAAATGGAATGGGTATACTTACAAGAACCATCGCGCCTATTATACTGCTCGCGGGGTTGTTACTTCCTATTCCTGTAATCCTCGGTCGGCAACATCTTGCATCAGACAAACTCCAGGTAGCCATAAAAAAAACTTCTCTCGAAACACTGGCTGGCATAGCCGTGTTTGCCATCGCTTTCAGTATATATCTTTTCACACTGGAGCCAACGGCCAGTCTATGGGACTGCTCGGAGTTTATAGCATCCGCCTATAAACTCCAGGTGCCGCATACACCGGGTGCTCCACTCTCATTACTCATCGGCAGAATATTTACCCTCTTCGCATGGGGCGATGTAACACGTGTTGCCTGCATGGTAAATGCCATGAGTGCATTCTTCTCCGCGCTTACCGTGCTACTGGTATATATTATCATATTGGTGCTTGGAAAAAGAATGGAGAACGTTTCGATCGCCCGTCCAGCACTGATCGTAGCAGCAACAGCCGGAAGTTTATGCCTGGCCGTTTCAGATACATTCTGGTTCTCTGCCGTAGAAGCCGAAACCTACGGAGCCTCCTGCTTCTTCATGGTCTTGATCGTTTGGCTGATTTTTACCGGACAAGATCTTGCGGAGCCTGATCGTTCAAGGAGACTGGTACTGATCTTTTATATAGCAGGACTCTCTTATTGCATCCACCCGATGAGTTTGCTCTCGCTGCCTATTTTACCGGTGGCATGGTATAGCAGCTCACGTGCGTGGTGGCGCATACTCCTGTGGACGGCTGTTGGTGCGCTCATCATTCTGTTCATCAACCGCTTCATTGCTGTTGGTATATTTGAACTGGCATTTTATGTTGATCTCTTCCTGGTAAATAGTCTCGGGTTTGCTTT
>NZ_DATCSD010000137.1:0-2464 GCF_036568665.1 Ohtaekwangia sp.
CCACCATCGGTGAAGTTGGTATACTTGCGGAAAGCGTAGCCTGTAAGGCGTGTATCTTCTACAGCAAAAGTATGCGTGGTTGAACCCATCACTACTTCATCGCCCGGCTTAAATATAGTATAGTCGAGGCGAGGATCGTTGGCCTCAAACTCATCCACCAGGTCTTGTATAGGTTCGTGAAATCCCCAGCCACCAAGTCCACCGGGAGTGTGATAGAAGGCAGGAGAGTCATCGGTAGTCCAGCCTTGTTCATATTGCAGACTATATAGTATCTCCGGATTGTTCTCGGTAGCCAGTTGAAAGTTCTCTTCAAAACTATCAGCCAGTTTATACTTGGCATTACCGATGATCTTGTTCCCGGCATCAATAGCACTGGAGAATTTCTCCTGGTATACATATAGCTTGGTGAGGAAACCATAAGCGGATCCTTTGGTAGCGCGGCCTATATTGCTCACATCATTGCTATAGTCTTCCGGCAGTAATTCAGCGGCTTTCAGAAAATCTGCTTCAGCCTGTGCCTGTACTTCGGCCAGTGTAGACTTGGCCTTGTTAAAGTTGTTGGCCAGGGCATCTTCTTCGAGAATGATTGGTACTTCGCCCCAGATCACAGCGAGACGCCAGTAAGCAAAACCTCTTAAGAAATATGCTTCACCGAGGCAGCGGTTACGCAGCGTTTCATCCATGTCTACTTTGGGTGCGTTAATCAACACCGTGTTTGCACGCGAGATCACTTCATACTTCGTAGACCATGTGTTGAGTATATGCGAGTTGGAAGCGTTGAAAGTAAATAACTCCAACTGTGCTTCTGAGTCACCATGGTCACCGGAACGTACCATATCATCGGAGCTGTTGTCGAATGTATACTCGGTGTGAGCAAATCCGTCTTCATCCAGCAAAGGCGAATATATAGCATTGGTAGCCGCCACCACATCATCGCCATTGCGCCAGAATTTATCGGATGTAGTTTGACCATACGGTGAAGAGTCAAGTACATCATTCTGGCAACTTGTGAATACCACACTGCCAAGCAGTGCAGCGATTCCGAATATTTTCTTGATCGAATGATTTTTCATGGCATTAGAAAGATAGAGTGGCACCAATGGTAAAGGTTCTGGCAAGCGGGTATTGCGCATAGTCTACGTTCACCTGGGTATATTGTCCGGATGAACGGTTTCCGTCAGCATAACCAAGCTCGGGGTTCAGCCCTTTATACTTGGTAATGGTAAATATATTCTGTCCCGTTACGTAGAAGCGCGCCTGTGTTATATGCAGCGCATCGCTAACAGTCTTTGGCAGCGTATAGCCCAGCGTTACATTTTTTAATCGCAGAAATGCTCCGCTCTCGATGAAAAGATTAGACGTGCGATAGTTCAGGTTGGGATCGGTAGAGCTGAGGCGTGGCAGTGAGTTGCTGGTATTTTCACCATGCCATCTTCCGGTTGCTTCCTCGTATAGATTGAACGAGTATGCAGCATTCAATCCCTGCATACGATCGGCATTATATATATCTACACCGCCTATACCTACAAAGAACAAGGTGAGATCTATACCTTTATAGTTTGCACTGGCGTTAAAGCCGTAGGTAACTTTCGGCTGAGGACTTCCTAATATAGTACGGTCTTTATCGTCAACCACATGGTCGCCATTGAGGTCTACAAAGCGTACATCACCGGGATGTATCTGTGAAGCCCTGCGAGGATCTTCTGCTATATTCGGATCAGAATCGATCTGCGCCTGATTCTGATATATACCATCGGCTTTCCATCCGTAGAATGTACCATAGGCACTGCCTACATACGAGCGTGTAATTTCCTGGTCGGTGCGCCCGTAAGTTTGTGACGCAAGGAAGCTGCCCGGTGTGAGTAATTTTGTTACGCGATTCTGAATGAAGGTTGCGTTACCACTCAGGGTGATATTCAGATCGCCAATCGATTTGCGATAGGTAAGTTCCAGTTCCAATCCACGGTTACGAAGTTCACCGGCATTCTGATCCGGAATTCTGGCTTTACCCAATGTACCCAGCGAAGGCGGACTCAACAGCATGTTCTTGGTATACTTAATAAAATATGCTGCTGTGAGTAATATACTGTTGTCGAGAAAACCCGCGTCTAATCCAAAGTTTGTCATCTCGGCAGTTTCCCATCCTATATTTGGATTAGGTATAAGCGCTTGTGCAGTACCTTGCACCGTGTTCTGCGGCTGGCTGGTGCCAAAGGCATAGTTGTTATAGGTTCCTCCGTTTCGTAATATGGCCAGATACTGGAACGGATCTACTGCCTGATTACCGAGGTGTCCGGAACCACCGGTGAGTTTCAAACTGCTAACAATGGGAAGAGCACTCTCGAAGAAAGCTTCTTCCGATACGCGCCATCCCAAGGAGAATGCCGGGAAGTATCCCCATCGCAGACCGTTTCTGAATCTGGATGAACCATCGGCTCTATAAGTAGCGGTGAGCAGGTAACGG
>NZ_DATCSD010000138.1:0-15019 GCF_036568665.1 Ohtaekwangia sp.
ATAGCGTTGGTCATCAGGTTACGAATCACCAGGTTAATGGTGTTTGAGTCGGCAAAGCCAATTGCATCAGTAGGCACTTCGTTGACGAGCGCTATTTGTTTGTCTTGTACTGACCCGAGTAACTGTATATTTTCTTCAACAATTTTAAACAAATTGATCTTCGCTGCCTGCAAATTCAGCTTATCCATCTGAAGCAGTGTCCAGTCGAGAAGATTGTTGAGCAGTGTTCGTGTATGATTGAAACGTACCTTCAGTTCCTGCGTATGCTTGTGCATCTCCTCCGGCTTGATAGCGCCTTTATCGATAATGTCGAGTAAACCTGCCAATGCATTGATCGGTGAACGAAGATCGTGTGAGATGATCGAGAAGAATTTATCTTTCACCTGGTTGAGGCGCTCCAGTTCTTCGCTGCGCTTCTCCATATCATCCTGGTGTTGTAACAGCAGCGTGTTGATCTTGCGCCTGCGTTGTCCGCTGCGATATACCGTTATCAATAATATACCGCTCAGTGCCATTACTACTACGAGTATATTTCGCACAAACTCCTGCTTACGGAGTTCGCTGCGTTGAGAAGTCTGCAAGCGACTGAGTGCAGCGATCTGTGTATCGCGCGATTCTGTTTCGAAACGTATCTGGTCGCGCAGCAATTTTCCCTGCATCTCCTGGCTGAACAGTGTATCTTCCAGTTGCTTGTATTGCTTGAAGTACTCCAGCGATTTCTTGTAGTCGCCTTTGCGCTCCCACAATGCCGATAATTGATTGAAGCCTTTTATCTCCAGTACCCGCGCATTGAGTTCGCGCGATATAGCCAGCGATTGCTCGATCTTGGCGAGCGCTTCATCGTATTTCTGCTGGCGCATAAGCACTGTACCACGCCCCAGTTCAACCTCGGCCATACCAAACCGGTTGTTGGTTTTGGCGTGCAACGTATAGGCTGAATCGTAATAGGCCAGCGCGCGTACATAGTCGTTCTTGCTGAGATATACCGATGCCATGCTCGACAGCACCTGCGGGTGTATCACATCAATATTCATTTTACGGATCTGCGTCAGTGCTTCGGTGAGGAATGTGAGCGCAGAGTCATATTGGTTTTTGCGCAGCATCACATCGCCTATTTCATGCAACGCATAGGCTATACCTTCTTTGTCGCCTGCCTCCTCGCTCATCTTTCTCGACAGGTATAGATGATTGAGAGCCTGATCGTATTGCCCGAGTTCTTTAAATACCCTGCCTACGTTGTGCAACGCGATGAGCATGCGAAATTTGCTTTTTATTACGCTCGCTACACGGTATGATTGTGTAAAATAAAAATAGGCATCATCGTATTCGCCCAGATCAAAGTAATCATGACCTATGTTATTATAGTCGCGCGAGATATTTACGCTATCCTTCAATGTCACATCCAGTTCCAGTGCTCGGTTGTCGTACTGCAGCGCAGAACTGAAATCGCCCGTGCTGGTAAGCAACAGGGATGCCGACAGGTAAGCCATCACTTTATACTCTGTGTATTCCGTTTTCTCTGCCAGCGCCAGGGCATCGGCACTATATTTCTGACTCTTGGGGAAATTTACAAATTGATAAATTTCTGTGAGGTCTTTTAATACCCGAATGCGGGTTGTATCGGCCAGATCACCTTTAAGTATATTTTCAAGACTGTCTACATCATGCTGGGCATGTATAGCGGTATGACTAAAAACAAACAGTAACAGTAAGATTGAAAAAATTCTTTTCACGCTTTTCAAATAAAGATTACTTTCCAAAGTCCGCATAGTATCACAAGTACTAATGCTATGGGTGTTAAATACTTCCACGATAAATTCATCAGTTGATCAACCCTCAGGCGGGGATACGTCCAGCGCACCCATAGCTGCATTGCTACAAAAAACAACGCTTTGGATAAGAGCCAGAAAATTCCCCAGATAGTTGACGTCAGCATGCCAGGTGTTCCGCTCGTCCATTCTGCTAACCGAAGGGAACCGATGTTTGGCAGTGGTGAATTCCAGCTTCCAAAAAATAACACCGCCCCTAATATACTGACTAAAAGCATCATTCCATATTCCCCCAGCATGATTACTGCCCAGCGGAAGCCCGAGTATTCTGTTTGAAACCCCGCTACAAGTTCTGACTCTGCTTCGGGTAAATCGAATGGTGCACGATTACTTTCTGCCAATGATGCTATAAAAAATATAATCCAGGTTATAAATAACAGTGGCATCCTGAAAATGTTCCAGCTCAAAAAACCTCCTATAGCCGTGGTTTCTATACCCCACGATCGTATACCGAATAAGTACTGCGGCTCTTCGCTATAGATGCCTTGCTGATAAGATATCTCCTGAAGATCAAGGGTCTGGCAAACCATGCATACACCTATAACCGATAGCCCCAGCGGCACTTCGTATGATATAATTTGCGCGGCCGAACGCATAGTACCCAACACACTATACTTGTTGTTGGAACTCCAGCCAGCGATAATAATTCCGATCACATCCAGCGAAACAATCGCCAATAAAAAAAAGATAGCCGATGCTACGCCTGCTCCGGCCCACGAAGGTGCGAGTGGCACTACAGCAAAGCCGGCAAATACCGATACAAAAATTACAACGGGTGCTGCTTTAAATAACCAGCGATCGGCCTGGGCCGGCACTATATCTTCTTTCTGTATAAGCTTCAGCATATCGGCAACGCTCTGCATAAGCCCGTAAGGTCCGGTTTCCATTGGGCCGAGGCGATCTTGTATAAATGCCGATATTTTCCGTTCCGCATAAATGGCGAAAATGGTATATACCAGTATAAAAGGCAGTATAAAGATCAACGTTGTCAAGGCCATGCGTTACGAGCCGCTAAGATGCGAAGAAATCGGCAATCACAGGGTAGTGTGCTTGTCGAGATGAACTGTTTCGTGAAAGAATATACCGGCAGCCGCCTCAAAAGATTCTGTATAGTCTGATACAAAAAAGCTATAATCAGGTGTAGCCTGGTCGTTGAGCAGCCCTTCTTTTTCAAGATGCTCCTTCAATGCAAGTGCCACTACTTCAGAAGAATCCAGTATGGCCAGTTTGTTGCCATAAAAATTACTGATCTCCTTTTTAATCAGCGGGTAGTGTGTACACGCCAGGATCAACGCCTCTATATTTTGATTTTGCAGCACCGGATCGGCCAGGTAGTTCGCTATAATTTCGTGACTGATCTGGTTATTAAAGAATCCTTCTTCGATCATTGGTGCCAGCAAGGGTGTTGCCAGTGAATGAACGGTGATATTCTTATTACCTTCCGAAATTTTTCTTACATATACTCCTGATTGTACTGTACGCTTGGTACCGATAAGCCCAACCTGCCGCCCGGGAAATTGCCCCAGCACAAGTTCTACCATCGGGTCTATCACATTAATGATGTGAATATCTTTACGAACATATTCCTTGAGCAACTCATAGGCTGCAGAAGATGCAGAGTTACAGGCAATCACCAGTACTTTGCAGCCTTTCTTTACCAGGACATCGGCAATTTTTACCGAATATGCCTGTATAGCAGCTTCCGATTTATCGCCATACGGAAGATGGGCCGTATCACCAAAGTAGATCATACTCTCCTGTGGCAATAATTTTTTTATGGCATGTGCTACAGTTAGTCCGCCAATGCCACTATCAAAGACTCCGATCGGTTGTTGCTTCTCTAATTTCATTTTCTGTAAATCGCTGCGAATTTTATTAAATTTAGCTTCACCTGTACCGAGTCATGCATAAAATTCCGGGCTTTCTTCTTCTTTCTTTCTTCATAGCCCTTGTTATGAACTTTGCTCTTGCGCAAGACACCTTGCAGGTAGACAGCATGTTAAAAGTAATTTCTACCACGCCACAGGATAGGCTCTCCGTTATTTTTGACAAGATGGAAAAAGTGCTGCAGCGCGAGCCCACAGGCCGGGCGCTAAGCTTTGCTTTCCAGGCACTATCGGCTGTAAAGAATAACAAAATGCCTGTAGGCGAAGTGCTGGCCTACCGGAATATAGCACAGATATACGACCGCATCGGCAACAAAGAAGAAGCCCTGCGATATTATGATGAAGGGCTGAGTGTAATCAAGAATAATCCTGACAATAAATTTGCTTCGGCATTGGCTCATTTCAATATGGGGCAATTCCTCAGCCAGCAGGGCCTGCGTGCCGAGGGTCTTCAACATATACTCGATGCTGCCAAAATATTTGAGAACCTGAACATGTACAGCTATGTGGTGCTATGCCATTACGAAGGCTGCATGATCAATTACGAAGCGCGGAATTACAGACAATGTATAGAGGAAGGATATCGTGTATTGAACTATCATGAAAAGATTTCGCTCGGGGAAATCTCCGATCAAACCCAGTTTCAAAAAATGAGTGTTTATAACACCATTGCCCTGGCCAACTATCAATTGAAACAATACGATATCTCGATCATTAATTATGAAAAAGCTGAAGCGATCGCCAAAGAAATCAAGAACGAATTTTGGATTGGTCTTATCAATGGTAACAAAGCAGTAGTACTGCAGGTGATGGGGCAAACGCAGGAAGCTATAAAAAGTCTTTTGGCAGATTACAAAACCAGCAAAAAATTTGGCGTGTGGATGAGCGCAGGCATGGCAGCCACCGCATTGAGCGATATATATCTTTCAATAAATGATATAAAACGTGCTGAACAATATCTGGATTCGGCACAAAATGTATTTATGCGCGAAGCCGATAAGGTTGCCATGCGCAAGTCTATGGCTAATTACTGGTTAACCTATTCAAAATTTAAAGCGGCCCTGGGCAACCATACAGAAGCCTATAAAGCACTTACCAAGCATGTGGAACTTCGCGATTCGCTTTACCAGGAGCAGGAGTCGCTCAACCTCGCCAAGGTAAAAGCCAGCTACGATCTTGACCAGAAACAAACCGAGATCGAGTTACTCACCAAGAACAATGAAGTTCAACAGGAACGTATACGCAACCAACGCACTATATTTATCGCTACACTCGTTGGGTTAATATTGCTGGTGGTGCTGGTAATAAACCTCGTATACAATTATCGCAGGCAACGAAATATAGCACGACTTATACGCCAGCAGCGCGATGAAATAGAAGTAAAGAATGTAGAGCTCGAAGCACAAAGTACCAAGCTGCAGGAGAACAACCAGTATATACAGGCGCTCAACGAGCAGCTCGAGCAAAAAGTAGCCGAGCGCACGCACGAACTCGAAGTTACCAATAAAGAACTCGATACATTTTTATACCGCTCCTCCCACGACATGCGCAGACCTATAACAACTTTATTAGGACTCGACCAGGTAGCGCGACACGTGATCAACGATTCGCAAACAAATTTACTCTTCGATAAAGTAGTGGAAACTGCACGCAACATGGATAGCATGTTGTTTAAAATGCAGATGATGTATGAACTGAATAAAACAGATCTCGCCCTGGAGCCGATTAACATCAACCAGCTTATTAACGAAACAACGCATTATTTTAAAGGTGAGTTCGACCGGCATAACATCAAGCATCACTTGTCGCTGCCGCACGATCTTACTATTCTCTCCAACATTGCCTTGCTGCAGATCATTTTCCGTAATCTTATTGAGAACTCTATACTTTTTAGAAAAACACAACCCGGGGCTACACCTTTTGTAGATGTAAATGCTACCAAAGCCGATGGTGCTATAGAGATTGTTATTGCCGATAACGGTATCGGTGTAGAAGAAAAATATCAGCCGCGTCTGTTCGATCTTTACTTCCGGGCATCGCAGGCATCCAAAGGAAACGGCCTGGGGCTATATCTTGTTAAAAAAGCCGTAACCAAACTCAATGGCGAAATACAACTCATCAGCGACTACGGTGTAGGCACTACTGTTACCATGAAGCTTCCTATCGTACCTTGATCGTTATCTGTTAATCGCTATTTGTTACGGGTTAATCGCACACCGATACACATCTCATGGCCATTAGTAGACGATCCGATTAACGGGCATTAAGCCCAGTATCTGGAGAGAGACCAGACGCCACTGCCTGTTTACGATTAAACAGTTCACTATATAACGATTAACTGATAACCCATAACGGTCAGGTTACGTTTTCCGATAGCCGCGCTATAATTACTTCGTGTTGTTCACGATGGCCACAGTATGAGCATTTGAAATGCTTCAGCAACAACCCGGTGTTCGATGCTGTTGGGTGTTCTTCAATTTCTTCCTTGTCTATCTTCATCGTATAGTAGCCACACTCCGAGCATTCTTCAGCATGCTCGTATGCATGATACTTTTCTATTTTCTTAAAGCCGGTTTTTTCATCCACCCACACATCATAATCTACGGAGTGGATCTCGCTCACTTTTACAGAACCTTCCACGTGATGTTCCTGTACTTCAGAATCGCTCAGCTTGCGCATAACATTGCCGCTCGGTGAAACACGCGGTGTGTTACGCAGTCGCATAAGTCTTCGTTCCACATAACGCGGATAATAGATTTTTACCAGGCTGAAGAATACAAAGTATGCAATAACGGTAAGGCCCAGCGCAATAAACGTTCTTACATAAAACCAACGCATACTGTGCACTTCAATAGCACGGCTGGCTATCGTATTGGCGAAGAATGTTCCGGCCAAAATAAAAGCCATAACCGCATACCAGAAGTACCGGATCTCATGCAGATTTACATAGTCGTACTTCTCTTTGTAATCTTTAATCTGGAATACTTTGAACTCATGGTACAGCAGGATCAATACAGCGATCACTACACAAACTCCAGCGCCCATATACATGTATTGATCCCACGCCCTCATAAATGTAGACGTGGTTTCCATAGGACTTTGATTTTTTTGGTATAACTAAAGATAGGATTTTTTACATGAAATCGCCAGCGATTAGCTCCTCGCTTTTAAGCGTTTGGCAACTTCTTTAACGGCTAAACACATACCCGACAATAGTTGTAAAAACACATATACCGTAGCCAACAACCAGAATTTTGTAATATTGTGCTTTAACAAATCCATTTTAGACTATAAAACTGCTATGGCTAACAACTTATTGAAAGGAAAACGCGGTATTATCTTTGGAGCATTGGATGAAAATTCGATCGCCTGGAAGACAGCTTTAAAAGTGAAGGAAGAAGGCGGAACGTTCACGCTTACCAACGCGCCAATTGCTATGCGCATGGGTAAGATTAACGAGCTGGCCAAAACCTGCAATGCTGAAGTAATCGCAGCCGATGCTACTTCTGAACAGGATCTGGATAATCTTTTCACCAAGTCGATGGAAATACTCGGTGGAAAGCTCGACTTTGTGCTGCACTCTATCGGCATGAGCCCGAACGTGCGCAAAGGCAGAACCTACGGTGATCTGAACTACGAGTGGTTCCTTAAAACATTGGATATATCGGGTGTTTCTTTTCACAAAGTTCTGCAAACAGCCGAGAAGACCGATGCCATGAACGAATGGGGTTCTATACTGGCCCTCACATATATAGCGGCACAACGTACATACCCGGATTATTCTGATATGGCACAAGCCAAAGCTGTGCTCGAATCTATAGCACGCAGCTATGGCCAGCGCTTTGGTAAACTTAAAAAAGTACGTGTCAATACCATTTCACAATCGCCTACTAAAACAACAGCAGGTTCGGGCATATCTGGTTTTGATGTGTTCTTTGATTATGCACAGATGATGTCGCCACTGGGCAACGCATCATCCGAAGATTGCGCGAACTATATCGTGGCTATGTTCTCTGATTTTACGCGCATGGTAACCATGCAGAACCTGATGCACGATGGAGGTTTCTCTTCTACCGGTATCACCGAAGATCTGATCGAACGTCTTACAAAATAAGAAGCTATAGTTTTACTGCGGGCCTTTGTATATATAAAGGCTCGCAGCTATTAGCTCAAGTTACATCAGGTATTTTCCACTGACTCGCTGCAAAGGAAATTTATCTTCAGCAAGTATACTTTATGTAAAGTCAGGTGTTCCACCGGGCTAACAGCAAAGGAAATTACCTTAGCAAGCATTCTATAAATCTGAAACGCCCTGCTTCATCATGGTTTCTTTCCCGCCTTGCAAAATCAATCTGGGTCTTCACATCATCCGCAAGCGACAAGACGGCTATCACGATCTTGAAACCTGTTTTTATCCGATAGCATGGACTGATATACTGGAAGTTATTCCTGCTGATACACTTACCTTTACCAGCTCTGGTCTTGCTGTGCCGGGTAAAGAAGAAGACAATCTTTGTCTCAAAGCATATCACTTGTTACGACAGGACTTTAATCTGGGTCCGGTAAAAATTTACCTCCACAAAATTATACCAATGGGTGCCGGGCTCGGTGGTGGTTCGTCAGACGCAGCGCACACGGTACGGCTACTGAACAACGTGTTTCAACTGAACCTCTCTCCTGAGAAGATGATGGAATATACCGCGAGGCTTGGCAGCGACTGTTCCTTTTTTATACAGGATAAACCCATGCTGGGCACAGGTCGCGGAGAAGTGCTTCACCCGCTTTCACTTTCATTGAAAGGAAAATTTCTGGTGCTGATCAAACCCAATGTGCATGTATCTACGGCCGAAGCGTATGCCGGTATAACACCGCGCGAGCCGGAAGTACATCTGCAGGATATATTGGAGAAAAAAACCTTGGCCGAGTGGAGGTATTTTATCCACAATGACTTTGAAACATCGGTCTTCCAAAAGTATCCGCTTATAGCTGACTTAAAAAAATCTTTATACAACCAGGGTGCTGTATACGCCAGTATGAGCGGCTCCGGTGCTTCGGTGTTTGGAATATTTGAAAAAGAAATACCGGTAACAATACCGGATGGATGCATGGGATGGAGTGGCTTGCTCCGATAACAAAAACTCTATCGCGCAGAATGTGATTGCGTTGCGCTATATTCTTTACTTTTCAGAAACACACCCTCCCTTCCATAAAAGAAATTTAAACGTTGCATTCGTTGATGTTGACGTGTTTCTTGTAAATTTAGAAATCAACTTTAGACGACTATATGAATTATTGGCTGATGAAATCCGAACCGGATGTTTACTCCTGGGATGATCTGACCCGCGACAAAAAAACTACCTGGGATGGTGTACGTAACTATACAGCTCGTAACAATCTCAATGCAATGAAGAAAGGAGATCTCGCCTTCTTCTACCACAGCAACGAAGGAAAAGAAATTGTTGGTATAGCCAAGATCGTAAAAGAACATTACCCCGATCCGAAGGATAATGACTGGAGCGTTGTAGACATTGCGCCCGAAAAGAAATTAAAATCTTCGGTAACTCTCGCACAAATAAAGAAAGACAAGCGTTTAAGTTCTATGGCACTCGTACGCTTATCCAGACTCTCGGTGCAACCGGTAACCAAGGAAGAGTTTGATTGGGTACTTGCTTTAAGCGAAGAGAAAAAATAATGAACACGTCACGGGATATATATAGCGGAATTGCCGGGCTATGGAAAAAGTATACAGTACTTGCATGGCTGGGGGCATGCCTGTTATTGCAGATTGATAGCTATAGCCAGGTGTTGCAACTGCAGCGATATGAGCGCGAGCAAAAGAGCTCCAATGATTATTATCATAACGTTATATCCCTGAAAGAAGAAGGTCTTATACTGTTTCGCGAACGCGATAAGTATAAAGGTGGCAATCGCCTGTGGGAATTATCCCTGCTTGATACTGCACTACAAGAGAAAAAAGTTGTAGACATCGAAGTAAAGGAACGGTATAAAATGATCGGCTATGAAGTTGTATCCGGTGGCATTTATTTACTATACCGCACAGGCGAAACCAATAAAAATGACTTCGAACTCATTTTCGTAAAATTCAACAGTGACGAAATTACGCGCAGCTCCATCAAGCCTGATCTTGATTTTAAAGTAACACACTTTAGCCGCGCTGGCGATAGCTTTGCGTTTGGCGGATACGTTAATAACGAGCCCACTATATTTCTCTACGAACTGCCTACCGGCCTGATAAAAGTAGTACCCGGATTTTTTCAGAAAGATACCGAGCTAGTAGACCTGCGCACCAACCAGAATCAAACATTCAATTCCGTGCTGGTCGACAGAGGTTCGAAAGGTGAACGCAGTCTTATCTTCCGCACATTCAACAGCAGTGGCGAAATGTTACTGGAAGATAAAGTACCGATAGAAGAACGTGTAACATTACAAACCGGTATAACCAGCACACTAGAGCGCGAAGAACTGATGGTGTTTGGAACATGGGGTGAAAAAAACTCCAAGCAGTCAACAGGATTTTTTGCTTTGCCCATCGATCCCTTCGGAGATCAGAAGATACAGCGTATCGATTTCGGCAGCCTCAAGCATTATGTAGACTATCTCAACCCGAAGCGTGCCGCGCGTATAAAAGAACAAGCCAAAGATGCAGCAGCCGCGAAAGAGATACCCAACTTTATAAATTATGTGATGCCTTTTAAAGTTACCGAGTATAAAGATGGCTACCTGTTATTGGCCGAAGCCTATTCACCTTCCAGCAGCATCAATCCATACTATAGCAGCCCGTATTATTATAATCCATACTCGTATGGCCCGTATGGTTTCAATCCTTACTTCCCGGGCAACTATTATCCGGGCATGAGCCGGCTCTACCGCCCTTACCCCTATACCACCAATTCCAAAAGTGCAGACGAGATCAAAACAAATGAATCAGTAGTGGTAGCTTTTGATGCTAATGGTAATGTAATGTGGGATCAAAGTTTTAAATTAGAAGAAGTAAAACTGGCATCTGTAGAGCAGGCTTCCGATTTCTGTAT
This sequence comes from Ohtaekwangia sp., assembly GCF_036568665.1. Lineage (GTDB taxonomy): Bacteria > Bacteroidota > Bacteroidia > Cytophagales > Cyclobacteriaceae > Ohtaekwangia. The sequence continues at coordinate 10,768 of NZ_DATCSD010000138.1, forward strand.
TGTGCGCAACAAGCTGAGCATCGTTTACAAAAAAGAATCAGAACTGAAAGTTAAATCGATCGTTTTACTGACAGACGAATCGCAGGAGATGACGGAGAAGGTCAAGACCAACGATCCGGTAGATGAGATTCGCTCTGAGAAAGATTATGAAGGCGGAGTACGTCAATGGTATAACAATACATTTTATGTTTGGGGCTATCAGACGATTCGGAATGTCACCAAAGAAGATCGCGTCCGCGATGTCTTCTATATCAACAAGGTACAGATACATTAATCTGCTTTTCCTTCTTTTACTTTTTATAGGCTATACTGCCTCCGCGCAGATCGTTCAATCAGCTCGGTTCGAATTACCCGTTGGCAGAAATGAAGTTAAGTTCGGAATCATTCCTGCGCACCAGGATGGTTTGTTCCTGATCCGCAGACTCGGTTCATCAGATGTCTCCGATCAACTGGAGCTCGCACGGCTCGATACAGCTTTCCAACAGATATGGCATGGCTACCTGGAAATTAACAAGAAATATATACTGGTAGGTGCACGCGCACAGAACGAAAAACTTTTCCTGTTGTCGCGCTATATGGATTACAGTAAAAATGATTTCGAGTTAGTGTCTATGGCTCAAAAAGACGGAAGCTATATTCGCTATGCCATCAAAAATTTCATTCCTTTCAACCCGATCGAATTTCAGATAACACAAAACGGAGCGTTGATGGGAGGCTATTATAATCGTGTGCCGGTGGTGATGTTCTATTCATTCACTACAGAGAAATCCAAAATACTCCCCGGCTTGCTGAATGAATCAGGTGAACTCACACAACTAAAAACATATCCTGACGGAAGCTTCGATGTATTGATCAGCGCGAAAAACATTCAGGGCATAAAAACGATCTGGATAAAAAATTACGATGCCAACGCAGACCTCATTCGAAACTATTCGCTTGATACGGATGACAAGCATCTCATCTTTGCACAGTCATTAAAGACCAATAACAACATGCAAGTAGTAGCAGGTGTATTCGGAACGCGCAATGCCGAATACTCGCGTGGACTTTTTATGGCTACCATCGATCCTTCCGGCATGCAGCAGATACGCTACTATAACTTTGCCGACCTGCAGAATTTTTTCAAGTATATGAAAGCCAAACGCGAGCAACGCGTGAAGGCACGCATTGAACGCAAAAAGATACGCGGCAAAAAAATACGATTCAATTACCGCTTTCTTGTGCACGAACTCGTTCCCTATAAAGATCAGTATATATTATTGGGCGAAGCATTTTACCCAAAGTATATAACGGTTGACAGTCGCACGTACGGCAGTTTCTTTACCGGTGGTTTTTCAAACTCCTATGTTCGTAATGGCCGCATCTTCGATGGATACTATTATACACATGCCGTGGTGATGGGCTTCAATCACAATGGTGATATTATGTGGGACAATAGTTTTGAGATTAACGATGTGCGCACTTTTACGCTGGAGCAATTTGTAAAACTCGAAGCTCAACCTGACAGGATTGCATTGCTATATCTGTACGACAACGTGCTGCGCTCCAAGATCATTAAAGATAACCAGGTGCTGGAAGGCAAAACTTCTGAAGCGATCCGCACCAATCTCGATCGCGAAATCATCGACAAGGAAGAAGCCGATGTAGCCAAGCTCGATTACTGGTATAAAGATTATTTCTATGCCTTTGGCGTGCAGGACGTGATTAACCCCGGTGAAGGAAAACGAAGAGTCTTCTTCATTAACAAACTCAGCTATGAATAAGATCTTTGCCAGTGCATAATTCTTATTTCTGACTTCTCACTTCTTATTTTCCCGAAACACATAAAGCCGTATATTTGCCCGGCACTATGCAAAAGAAATTAATACTTGACACCGACCTGCTTGATATCACGATCAGTCGTCTTTGCCAGGAATTAATTGAGAATCACGGAGATTTTTCGGAGACCGTGATCATCGGCATGCAGACCCGCGGTATATTCGTAGCCGATATTATTCATAAAAAGCTGGAGAAGCTTACCAAAAAAAATATTCCCTTCGGCTACCTCGATGCTACTTTTCATCGCGATGATTTCCGCAGGCGCGAGATTCCTGTTAAAGCCAATGAAACAAAAATTGATTTTCCTATTGAAGGCAAACGGGTAGTGCTGGTAGATGATGTTCTTTTTACCGGCCGTACCATTCGCGCGGCTATGGATACCATGATCGGCTTTGGGCGCCCGCAGAAAGTGGAGTTGCTCGTACTCATCGATCGAAAATATACCCGCGAACTCCCCATCGCTGCCGACTATGTAGGCAAATCGGTAAACACATTAACCTCCCAGCGTGTGCTGGTAGAACTCGAAGCACAAGGTCATAAACAAAATAAAATCTGGTTGATCAACAAGGATTAGGACTATGTCGAAACTCAGTCAAAAACACCTGCTTGGTATAAAAAACATTACCCGCGAAGACATAGAACTTATTTTTGAAACAGCCGATAATTTTAAGGAAGTAATAAACCGTCCCGTTAAGAAAGTACCTTCCCTCCGCGATGTAACCATCGCCAATGTTTTCTTCGAAAACTCAACCCGCACAAGATTATCCTTTGAGCTGGCGCAGAAAAGATTATCAGCCGATGTTATCAATTTCTCGGCATCCAACAGCTCCGTAAAAAAAGGAGAAACATTATTAGATACCGTCAACAACATCCTGGCGATGAAAGTTGATATGATTGTGATGCGCCACGCAAGCCCGGGAGCACCTCACTACCTGGCCAAGCACATCAAAGCAAACATTGTTAATGCAGGCGATGGCACGCACGAGCACCCAACGCAGGCCCTACTGGACGCATTCTCTATTCGTGAGAAACTCGGTTCGGTTGCCGGCAAGAAGATCGCCATCATCGGAGATATACTTCACTCGCGCGTAGCGCTCTCCAATATATTTGCCCTGCAAAAGCTGGGCGCTAAAGTAATGGTATGCGGCCCTCCTACGCTGCTTCCCAAATTCATTAGTCAACTAGGTGTAGAGGTAGAACTCGATGTACGCAAAGCGCTGCAATGGTGCGATGTGGCCAACGTGCTGCGTATACAACTGGAACGCCAGCAGATAAAATACTTCCCGTCATTGCGCGAGTACTCGCTATACTATGGCATCAACAAAAAACTGTTGGACAGTCTGAAGAAACAAATTGTGATTATGCACCCGGGCCCGATCAACCGCGGTGTAGAACTAAGCAGTGATGCTGCCGACTCTCAACACTCTATTATACTCGACCAGGTAGAGAATGGCGTGGCCGTTCGCATGGCGGTGCTATATTTACTGGCCGGAGCCACGGCCTAACAAAGTATATCATGCCGATAGAAGTTTTTACCAGGCATGATCTTTCTCACCTCCACGACCTGCAGCCCGAGGGTTGGAATCAGTTAGAATCCATTTTCGATTTTTATCTTCAATCCGATTTTTGCTTTCCGCTGAAATATACTGTCGATGGCAAGCTGGCTGGTACCGGTGTATATATACTTCATCGCGACACAGCGTGGCTGGCACACATCATTGTTCATCGTGATTTTCGTTATCAGGGTATAGGAACAATTCTTACACAGGCACTGATTGAACACGCACAAAAGCCTGGTATACAAACTATCTTATTACTGGCAACGGCTTTGGGTGAACCAGTATATAGCAAGCAGGGTTTCCAAAAAGAATTGACTTATTTATTCTTCCGGCATGATAATGTAAAGGAGGTCGCTGTTCCCAAAAATGCTATTCCCTTCGAACAAAGATATACCGAAAGTCTGCTCGCGCTCGATCGTGTTATTACCGGAGAAGATCGTTCAAAACTTATTCTGCAATATGTAACCGGAGCTGTAATTACAATTCATGATAATATACTAACCGGCTTTTGTTTACCAGCATTAGGCGAAGGCCCTATAGTGGCACAAACACCGGAGGCTGGGATATATCTGCTGCAATGGAAGCTGGCAATGGGCGTAAAGAAGATAGCGCTTCCGGAAAATAACATGGCCGGTATACATTTTATCACCGAACAAGGCTTCACGTTATACACCACAGGCATTCGCATGTACCGGGGAGAGAAACAGGTGTGGCATCCGGAGAGTATCTACAGCCGCATCGGAGGAAATTTTGGATAGTTTTTAAGCAGCTTCTAATGTCGGCAACTGTAGGACGCCTTGGGCCGTTTTTGTAGTTTTACTGCTCAATTAAAGATCCATGATCTACAACTCCATCATCGAAACCATTGGCAATAC
>NZ_DATCSD010000139.1:0-23018 GCF_036568665.1 Ohtaekwangia sp.
GTAGTTTTTAAAATTCAGCAAATGAAGTTCATCCAGGTACATGAGGAATTGCCTTGAAAGTTTGGCTAATGTTCGTTGGGGGGTTATTTTCGCAGCTCGGATCAAAAATAGGGATATGCCTGCTACAACAAAAGCCAAGAACGAGCCCACCGTGGCGAAGAAGAGCGATTCAACAGAATTCTCAAAAGAGACCTACCTGTATTGGTATGAGAGTATGCAACTGATGCGGAAGTTTGAAGAGAAAGCCGGTCAGCTCTATGGTATGCAGAAAATAAAAGGATTCTGTCATTTATATATAGGACAGGAAGCTTGCGCTTCTGGTTCTGTTTCGGCTTTACAAAAAGGCGATAAGTATATAACAGCTTACCGTGATCACGGACATCCATTAGCGCTAGGAACTGATCCTAAAGCTATTATGGCCGAGCTATATGGTAAAGAAACAGGAACTACCAAAGGTAAAGGTGGTTCGATGCACATCTTTGATAAAGAACACCATTTCATGGGAGGCCATGGTATAGTAGGTGCTCAGGTTCCACTGGGTGCCGGTATAGCCTTCGCTGAAAAATATAATAAGACAGGTAATCTTTGTATCTGCTATATGGGTGATGGCGCAGTGCGTCAGGGTGCATTTCATGAAGCGCTGAATTTAGCCATGCTCTGGAAACTTCCGGTGATCTTCGTTATTGAAAACAACGGATACGCTATGGGTACATCGGTTCAGCGTACTTCCAATGTTCATGAACTGTACACACTGGCGGAAGCTTATGATATGCCTGCCGAGCCTGTCGATGCGATGCGATGCGAAGATGTTCATAATGCCGTTTCACGCGCAGCAACAAGAGCACGTGCCGGTGAAGGTCCTACACTGTTAGAATTCAGAACCTATCGTTACAAAGGTCACTCTATGTCTGACCCTCAGAAATACAGAACGAAAGAAGAGGTAGAACAATACAAACACCGCGACCCGATTGAAGTTACTCGCAAAACTATTCTCGATAAGAAATTTGCTACCGAGAAAGAATTGGAAGACATCGATAACAAAATCGTTCAGCAGGTCGAAGAAAGTGTAAAGTTTGCAGAGGAATCTAAATTCCCTGATCCTTCTGAGGCTCTGACGGATGTTTATGTACAGACGGATTATCCATTCATCATGGACTAATCACTTGTCTCTGTGCTGTTTGTTTAGTATGATCTAATTTGTAGTTTTGCGCCCTCCCGTTAAATTCAGGAGGGCGCAATTTTTAAATAACAATGGCTAAAAAAGAAGAACACAAGCACGAGTTGCTGGAAAACCCGGAAGCGATCAAGCATAAACTGGAAGATGCTGAAAACTGGGTAGAGAGTAATCCTAAAACCATGATCGGAATTGGAGTGGCAATTCTTTTGATCGTGGGAGCTTATTTTGGATTCCAATATTATAAAGGAACCCAGAATGATGCTGCTCAAAAGGAAATGTTCCAGGCCGTTTATTATTTTGAACAGGATAGTCTGGAACTCGCCTTGAATGGTGATGGTAACAACCTCGGCTTCCTTGCTATTATTGATGACTACGGTTTATCTGATGCCGCTAAACTTGCTAACTACTATACCGGTGCTATCTACCTGAAGCAAGGTAAATTCAATGTTGCACGCCTATATCTTGAAGATTTCAGTTCCAGCGATCTGTTGGTACAAGCGCGTGCATACAGCCTGATTGGCGACACCTATATGGAAGAAGAAAAGTATGAGGATGCTGCCAAATACTATAACAAAGCAGCAAACTATAAATCAAACAAATACTTCTCTCCTGCTTATCTGATGAAAGAAGCTCTTGCTTATGAGAAGCTGAATCAAAACGATAAAGCAAAAGAGGTATACGACAAGATCATTAATGAATTTTGGGAATCTGCAGAATACCAGAATGCCCGCAAGTTCAAGGCTAGACTTGAAAGCAATTCATAAAAAGATTTACTTTAATTTTACAGGGGATAGATTTGATCTATCCCCTTTTTTATTTTGAATGATGGCAACCCTTTATGGTACATCGTCAGTCTTGGATAAATAACAGAAGCAAAAAATATAGCCATGGCAGGTCCACTTAAATCAGGAAAGGTAAAAACCAACGTCAACCTCTCCCGGAAAAAATTCGCGATTGTAGTTGCTGAATGGAACTCAGAAATAACGGAAGCCCTATACTCCGGAGCCGTGGAATCGCTCATTAAAAACGGAGTGAAGAAGGAAAACATCATTCGTAAAACGGTTCCCGGTACTTTCGAACTTACGCTGGGTTCTCTCTGGGCAGCAGAAGATAAATCCATTAGTGCTGTGATCAGCCTGGGTTGTGTTATTCAAGGCGAAACGCCTCACTTCGACTATATATGTCAGGCGGTAGCGTATGGTATAACAGAGGTAAATATCAAGACTAAAAAGCCGGTAATTTTCGGTGTGTTGACTACGCTGAACAAGCAACAGTCAATGGATAGAGCCGGTGGTAAATATGGCAACAAAGGTGAGGAAGCTGCATTGACGGCTATATCGATGTTGAATTTTTAGGACATTAGTCTTCTAAAGAAAAAGCCGGATGTCTCCGGCTTTTCTTTATTCTGTTACTATAAACCACGGAATTTCAAATTCACCTTTTTGAAAATATATATTTACTTCATCATTTACATCAAGTTGCTCGTATAGCTCTTTGTAAACTGTAACCTCATCCGCCTTCTCTCTTTTACCCCAAGCAGTCAATTCAAAATAATAAGATGTACTTTTTCCTGAGCTCTTCCTTTTATTCAAGATTTTTGCCTGAAATACTTCAGGCTCTGATTTATCATATAGGCAATTCAATATGATGACACTTCCGAAGCTATAGAAAGCTATAAATAGACAGGCAGAAAAAACGCCCAAATAATCCTTCAGTTGCCGGTAATTAAATTCCTTATTGCCAATCAGTAATAATCCGACACATATTACCGATATCACAAGAGTAGGAGTCCACACATGGCTATAGTCGAATATGTTAAAATCCATCAAGGCTCTTATTCCAAGTGCTGCCGAAGGGAAAAATATAGCCCACAATACATTTGGATGTGCGCCCTTTATTTTTTCATCTATTCGAATCAGACCTCTAAAAAATCTAAAAACTAAAATGGCCACTATGGGAATTACGAGACATGCTATAATCGCATACTCATATGGACTAGCAAAAAACCACGCCCAAGCTCCCGCTATACCACCAGCCCAATTAAGGATTTTGGAAGCCTTCTTCGCTTGCTCTAATTTTTCCTCCCTCTGCTCAGTAGTCCAGCCAAACTCTGCATTGTTCAATATCTCCTGTTTTTCTGTTTCAGCATCAAGTAAATCAAGGTCGGAATAGTGTGTCGCTAGCCAGTCAACAATTTCATTTGTCTTACTAAAATATGTACTGATCTTTATTTTCTTTTTAGCCTGCACAGTAGGCTCAATAAGAATGAATTTGTCATTCAATCTATACCCTTTGATTTCATCAAACATCAATTGTCTGCTTGAAAAAACACTTATTGTGTAAATCTTATCATTGTCTATTACGACCTTCCCTTTTATCGTATCTATAAGTCCAATGATCATCAAGGCAATCATGGCGATGGAGATCAATATGAGGAACCCTTGCGCAGCCAGCGATATGTTATTCCCTGTCAGCGAAGTTAATTGTATACCCAGTACCCACAAGAATACTCCAATCAATACCGGTGCAACTATATAAATGAAAATTGCCCATCCTTTTGCTACTTTATACTCTTTCATCTTACTGTTATCTCTATCCATATACTTTTGATTTCTCAAATGTATCAGGTGCTATCCCTTCTTTTTTTACTAAACGTTCAATTCACTCTAACTATAGTATCAACAAAAAAGCCATCTCTAAAAAATGAGATGGCTTTTACTTTATCAAGTACTAATGAGTTATTCGGAAGATCTTAGAAATTCTTCACAATCTCTTCTGCAAACTCAGAGCACTTCAACAGTGTAGCTCCTTCCATCAGGCGGTGGAAATCGTACGTTACCTTCTTCGAAGATATAGCACCTTCCAGACCTTTTACGATCAGGTCGGCAGCTTCCTGCCAGCCCATATACTCAAGCATCATTACACCTGAGAGAATTACAGATCCAGGATTTACTTTATCCTGTCCTGCATACTTCGGTGCTGTTCCGTGCGTAGCTTCAAATATAGCGTGGCCTGTTTTGTAATTAATGTTACCACCCGGAGCTATACCTATACCACCTACTATTGCTGCAAGTGCATCAGATATATAGTCACCGTTCAGGTTCAAAGTTGCTGCTACTGAATATTCATCTGGTCTTAACAGGATCTGTTGCAGGAAGGCATCAGCAATAGCATCTTTAATGATGAGTTTGTGACCGCCTTTTTCAATGATCTGCCAAGGTCCGCCATCCAGATCTTTTGCACCAAACTCAGCTTTCGCGAGAGCATATCCCCAATCGCGGAAACCACCTTCCGTAAATTTCATGATGTTACCCTTGTGAACCAGTGTAACGCTAGGCTTCTTGTGCTGCAGTGCATACTCGATAGCCGAACGCACCAAACGTTCTGTACCTTCTTTCGATACCGGCTTCACACCAATAGCAGTGGTCTGCGGGAAACGGATCTTCTTATATAGTTTCGAAAAATTCTCTTCGAAGAATTTCAGGAATTTCTTGTTGTCGTCCGATCCTTCCTGGAACTCGATACCAGCATATATATCTTCCGTGTTTTCGCGGAAGATGATCGTATCAGTTTTATGGGGTTCTTTTACAGGAGAAGGAACACCTTTAAACCAACGCACTGGCCGTACGCAGGCATAGAGATCAAGCTCCTGGCGAAGCGCCACGTTCAATGAACGGATACCTCCGCCTACAGGCGTAGTAAGAGGTCCTTTAATACCTACCAGATATTCTTTGAAAACTGTGAGCGTTTCTTCCGGCAACCAGTTACCTGTTTTGTTGAAAGCTTTCTCTCCCGCCAATACTTCTTTCCAGTTGATCTTCTTCTTTCCACCGTAAGCTTTCTCAACTGCTTTATCGAATACTAATTTAGATGCAGGCCAAATGTCTACACCGGTTCCATCACCTTCGATGAACGGGATGGTCGGATTATCAGGAACGTTAAGTTTACCGTTGCTGATGCTGATTTTCTGATCGCTCATTTTACTTAAAATAGTTTAATGTTTTTGCGTGTTAAGGTGTTCCTGTAAGGCACCTACCCTGAATTTGGGCGCGGAAAATTAAAAAATAAAGGTCAGAAATGAAGATATTTTATGTTTCTATCGTTTAATCCTGAAAATATAATATGAAAACGATTGTTTTAGTCTCATTCCTGTTTTTAGCGCTGTCTGCTTTTGATAAGCGCAGACCTGTGGCTGACGAAACAATCTGCTTATCACCAGAAGAAATGAAGTTGTACGACCTCATTATGGAATACCGGAAGAGTAAAGGACTTGAGTCTATTCCGTTATCCTCCAAACTTACCAAGGTAGCACAAATACATGGCCGCGATCTGGCCGACAACTATACATTCGATCCTAATAACAAATGCAATCCTCATAGCTGGTCTAAAAAAGGTAACTGGACTTCGTGCTGCTATACCAGCGACCATAAGCAGGCACAGTGCATGTGGGACAAGCCAAAAGAAATTGCAGGCTATCCTTCTCAGGGATTTGAGATCGCTTATTGGAGTTCCAGTGGCGCTACAGCACAAGAAGGTTTGGATGGTTGGAAGATAAGTCCCGGGCACAATCCTTTATTGATCAACTCCGGCACCTGGAGCAAAGTAAAATGGAAAGCGATAGGTGTTGCACTATATAAAGAATATGGGTTAGTATGGTTTGGCGAGGTAACAGATGCCGAAATACCTTCCGCCTGTAATCAATAGTTTGCTCGTGCAGATTGTCTTGTTTCAAGTCAAAACGGCTGCACTATAGATATTAAGCCAGCCTATACAATGTCAATTTTTCAGAAAAGGCGATAAGGATTGCTTTTTGATAAGATGACCGGGAGGATTTGAATAACATGAACTTCGAAAAATTTACTATAAAATCGCAGGAGGCGTTACAGAAATCCGCTGAAATAGCCACCAGCAATCAACAACAGGCCATCGAGCCTGGCCACATACTTAAAGCTATTCTCGAAACAGATGAAAATGTATCGGGCTATTTATTTAAAAAGCTGAATATAAATGAGAATATTCTCGACAGTAAACTACAGGAGATACTGAATGGTTATCCCCGTGTTTCCGGTCAGCAGCCCTATCTGTCTTCGGCCACCAATACCGTTTTGCAAAACGCAGAAAAAGAACTGCGTGAGTTCAAAGACGAATATGTATCAATAGAACATTTATTACTCGCATTACTTGCTACAAAAGACAAAGCATCGTCTGCTATGAAAGACGCAGGCTTTGAACGCGCTTCTCTTATCAAAGCAATCAAAGAGCTTCGCGGAGGATCAAAAGTTACTGATCAAAACGCTGAGGCAAAGTATAAATCTCTTGAGCGCTACTCAAAGAATCTGAACGAACTGGCGAAAGAAGGAAAAATCGATCCGGTGATTGGTCGCGATGAAGAGATCAGACGGGTACTTCAGATATTATCGCGCAGAACCAAAAACAACCCTATACTTTTAGGAGAACCGGGCGTTGGTAAAACAGCGATCGTAGAAGGGATGGCACAACGCATTGTTGATGGTGATGTTCCCGAAAATCTGAAAGATAAAATTCTGGTATCACTGGACATGGGCTTGCTCGTAGCAGGTGCTAAGTATAAAGGTGAATTTGAAGAACGTCTGAAAGCGGTTATCAAAGAGGTAACGGATTCCAACGGACAAATCATTTTGTTCATTGACGAGATCCATACGCTCATTGGCGCAGGTGGTGGTGGCGAAGGCGCGATGGATGCTGCTAACTTATTGAAGCCTGCCCTGGCGCGCGGTGAACTCCATGCTATAGGTGCTACTACGCTGAAGGAATATCAGAAGTATATAGAAAAAGATAAGGCACTCGAACGCAGGTTCCAATCGGTAATGGTAGATGAACCTTCTATTGAAGACAGTATATCTATACTTCGTGGTATAAAGGATAAATATGAGCTTCATCATGGAGTGCGTATAAAAGATGATGCTGTTATAGCTTCGGTTGAATTATCGAGCCGCTATATCAGTGATCGCTTCCTTCCTGATAAAGCGATAGACCTGATGGATGAAGCTGCGTCCAAACTTCGCCTGGAGATGGACTCGCTGCCGGAAGAACTTGATGAACTCAATCGCAAGATCATGCAACTTGAAATTGAGCGTGAAGCCATTCGCAGAGAGAAAGATCGTGAGAAAGAATCTATTCTGAGCAAAGAGATTGCCGAGCTTTCGGAGCAACGTAATTCCCTGAAAGCAAAATGGGAAAGCGAGAAGGAAGTGGTGCATGGCATTCAGAAAGAAAAAGAAAATATAGACAAGCTAAAGTTTGAAGCTGAACAAGCGGAGAAGGCTGGCGACTATGGAAAAGTTGCCGAGATACGCTATGGCAAAATTACAGAGGCGGAAAAACGCCTCAATGAATTTCAGTTGAAGATGAAAGAAATGCAGGGAGAAAAAACCTTGCTGAAAGAAGAAGTTGATAGTGAAGATATAGCAGAGGTTGTAGCAAAGTGGACAGGCATACCGGTTTCTAAAATGCTGCAAAGCGAACGCGAAAAATTGCTGAACCTTGAAGAAGAATTAAGCAAGCGTGTTGCCGGACAAGAAGAAGCTATACAAGCGTTGAGTGATGCTGTTCGCAGAAGTCGCGCGGGGTTACAGGATCCGAAACGTCCTATAGGTTCGTTCATCTTTATGGGTACAACCGGTGTTGGTAAAACTGAGTTATCGAAAGCACTCGCTGAGTACTTGTTCAATGATGAGAACGCGCTGGTGCGTATCGATATGAGTGAATACCAGGAACGACACAGTGTAAGTCGTTTGATTGGTGCGCCTCCGGGATATGTAGGATACGATGAAGGCGGCCAGTTAACAGAAGCGGTGCGCAGAAAGCCATACTCTGTTGTATTGCTCGATGAAATTGAGAAAGCACATCCGGATGTATTCAATATACTTTTGCAAGTACTTGATGATGGAAGGTTGACCGATAATAAGGGTCGTGTAGCAAACTTTAAAAACACGATCATTATCATGACTACTAACATCGGCTCGCATTTGATACAGGAGAACTTTGAAAAGATTACTGATCAAAATTACTTCGATGTATTGGAGACAACGAAAGATGAAGTAATGGATCTGTTGAAGAAATCGGTGCGCCCTGAATTTGTAAACCGCATTGATGAGATCATCATGTTCCGTCCGTTGAGTAAAAAAGATATACGCAAGATCGTAGATATACAGGTTAACCTGGTATGCAAACGCCTGGAGGAATCGGGTATCAAACTGGAGATTACCGAAGCCGCACGCGAGCGTATAGCCAAGCTTGGCTTCGATCCGCAGTTTGGTGCACGTCCGTTGAAGCGTGTGATGCAACGCGAAATTCTGAACGAATTATCGAAACAAATACTCGCAGGCAAAGTGCATAAAGATTCTGTGATACTCGTTGATCTGAAAAATGACACAGAATTTATTTTCGAAAATATCGAGAATGCCGAATTAGTAAATTAGAAATGCATGTAATCAAAAAATGAAAGCCACCTCCCGGTGGCTTTCATAGTTTTATCCGTTGCCACTATCTTTTTATGCGTAATACAATATGAACCAAGTATATGCGTCTACTGTTATAGTATCAGGTTTAAGGATTGGTGATCCCGGCCTCTCGGTCGGGACGATGTTGGTATGAGGGGTTTGGTTTGAGCCCCGGGGTGGTTCCCGGGGCTTTTGTTTTTTGGAAGTATCAACAAAAAAGAAGGCTGTTTTTAAAAACAGCCTTTCTTAAAAATTATCTAAGCTTTAGTTTCCGTAGCCCGGATTCTGTTGTCCCTTTAATGATGGGTTCGCATCAACTTCCCGCTGAGGTATAGGAAGCACAAGCACATCATCGTTCCATGCATAGGTTCCTAATTGCTCGATCGTTGTTTCGGTTCTGCGAATATCATGAATGAACTGACCTTCGAAACCAAGTTCACGTTTACGTTCCAGCAAGATATCATCCAGTGTAGGGTTTGCCGGAGCATCGCTGGCTTTCGCTCTGGCGCGGATCAGTTGCAGATCATCTCCCGGTGTGTTCGGTCCAACCTGTGTACCTCCTGCCAGTAAATTTGCTTCTGCACGAAGCAGGTACATTTCCGCAAGACGTATTATACTGATGTTTGCAAACTGATCTTTATACTTACCGCTCAGGCGTCTTCCGGACACATCATAGTATATGAGATATTGCAAGCGCTGATCGTCTTCTTCAAACAGAGCTTCATACTCCGGACGAATTCTGATATCTCTTCTTCCATTGTAAGCCGTTGCTGCATAAAATGTCTGAAGAGCGTTTTCACCATCCTGGTTTGTTACCTGGATGGCAAATATATCTTCAACGGAATTGTTTGCCTGGTTAAATGCCCGATCGATACGATCGACCAGCGAGAATTGCCCGCTCTCAATAACTTCATTCGCTTTGATGCGCGCATTATCATAATCACGCTGCTGCATATATACTCTGGCCAGTACCGCTTTTGCGGCCCATACAGTGGCATAAAAACCATTGCCATCCAAATTAGCCAAAAGCTCTTCTGCAGTATTCAGGTCTTCAAATACCTGATCGTATACTTCTGCCACCGTGGCACGCGATATAAAGTTAACAGCCGGGTTATAGTTCAGATCTGTTGGTGTAAGTTTTAATGGCACGCCCAGGTTAACAGCAGGATCACCATCTGCCCAGTCTTTAGCAAAAAGACGAACGAGTTCGAAGTACATAGTACCACGAATAAATTTGGCTTCACCCTCAATTCTGCTTTTTTCATCTTCATCTGTAACAACATCGAGATTGGCGAGAACAATGTTTGTAACATTTATAGCTTCGTACGTTTCTGTCCATGTTACTTCCGCCTGACCATTATTGCTGGTCATTGCTTTACTCCAGATATCGCCAGGGTCAGAAAATGTACCGTTCCATGTAATATCAAAATTAGTCCCCAGCAGATCGCTTGTCATTTGAATCCATCCGCCATATACATCATCATCTGCCATTCTATCGTAAGCACCCACGAGTAAAGATTGAATAGCTTCAGGTGAGTCGAGCGCCTGATCTTCAGTAACAGAATCTTTAGGCTTTATATCAAGCTCTTGCGAACATCCTGCCACAATCAGTACTATGCAGGACAGCGTCAATAGTATATTATTCTTTTTCATGATTCTACATTCAAGGTTAGAAGCCAATGTTTACTCCAAAAGAAACAGTCTTTATCTGTGGCGCTGCATAAAAGTCATTGCCTTGACCAATGTTACCTGCGAGGTAATCGGTATTTACTTCAGGGTCATTCAAGTCATAACCTGTTATAGTCAGCAAGTTTTGAGCTGCTACATATAGGCGTAAGCTCTGCATAGACAAGCGACTGGTTATAGTAGAAGGGAAATTATACCCGAGACTCAACGTCTTCAAACGTATATAGGACGCATCCTGCAGGAAGCGTGAAGATTCCTGATCGCCATTATCGAGGAACAAACGTGCCTGAGGTACATCTGTTTTATCGCCCGGCTGTCTCCATGAATTCTTCCAGTCAGATACCAACTGGTTATCGAAGTATGTAAAGTTAGCGCGCTGAAATCTTCCTGCACCGTTGTATACATCATTGCCATATACAAACTGGAAGAGGAAGTTAAGATCAAATCCTTTATACGAAAGTGTGTTGCTGAAACCTCCTATAAATTTAGGATTCGGATTTCCTAAAACTGTGCGGAACGCTTCGTTGTAATTGCTGGTAGTATTACGGTTAGGATTTGCAGGATCGTTAACATAGAACAATGCATCTCCATTATCCGGATTAACGCCAGCATACTCTACACCGTAGAACACGCCTATAGGTTGACCTTCTACAGCTCTGTTGATATAACCGCCTTCAATTACGTTACCATTCAGGTTAAGTATTTTATTTCTGTTACGAGCAAAATTAAGTGAGCTGCTCCACGAGAATGTACCAACTATATTTTGTGTGTTAATCACAAATTCAAAACCCTTGTTCTCGATCTCTCCTATATTAATAAAGCGAGTCAAAAATCCGGATGTACCTGGCACGTTAGAATTTAACAATACATCGGTTGTGTGCTTGGTATAGTAATCAACCTCACCGGTAATGCGATCATTAAACAAACCAAAATCAATTCCGATATCCGTCTGCAACGTTGTTTCCCACTTCAAATTATTATTTGCCGGTTGAGATGGTGCTATACCTGGATCTATATCATACGTATTAGCAGCATATAGACCTAACGCAGCAAAATTCTGAGTAGGTGCATTACCCGTTAAACCTGTACTAACTCTTAACTTCAAAAAGCTGAGGGTACCTTTTATATCCTCCATGAAACGCTCTTGTGATATAATCCATCCCGCGGAAGCCGCAGGGAAAAATCCATAACGTTCATCTTTACCGAACTTGGATGATCCATCAACACGTCCGCTCAACGATAACAGGTAGCGGTTGTTAAATTTATAGTTTGCGCGGGCAAAATAAGAAAGGAACGCATAGTCGGTAAATGAGCTTGCCCCATCTGTAATAACCGATGCACTTACCAATGTTCTGAAGGCACTGCTCGGCAAAGTTTGTGCGGTTAATGTATTGGAGTTTCGTTCATACTTCTGAAAACTCATACCGGCCGTTGCTTCTATACTATGCTTGCCGATAACTTTATTCAGCGAGAAGTAATTGTTGGTAGAGTAATTCAAAACGTTGTCGTAAGTAGAATATCCACCACCTTTTACATTGCCAGTTTGTGAATCTACTTCACGACCATTCCATACATTTTCATTCTGATTCAGCAAGTCAACACCCGCTTCACTTCTGAAAGAAAGTTCAGGCGTGATTTGCCACACAGCATATATATTCGAGATGTTACGCCAGGTTGTTGTTTCAAAGCTTGAATGCTTTGCTTTGATTAACCCGTTAAAATATACTGTGTTGGTATTGAGTGTACCATCTTCCAGGTATGCTGGCTGAATTGGCGGCAATGCCAAAAGCTGCATAGGTGTAGTGAACTCATTATCATCGGCAAGACGATTGTTCACAGATCTTGACAAACTGAAGTTAAGACCAAAGCTGATTTTATCAGATGCTTTATGATCAAGGTTCGCACGAGCACTTAATTTTTTAAAGCGATCGTTTATCAGAATACCTTTCTGATCGGAGAATTGTAAGCTCGTATAGAACTTCGTTTTTTCATTTCCACCACTGGCAGAAAAATCAAATTGATCTATACCGGCATCTTTCTGGTATGCATCGTTCGCCCAGTTCTCGTTCGCATCTTTATTCCAGTCACCTAATTCATAACTAAGCACCTGGTCGAAAGTCAAACCTGGCTCACCATACATATAGTCACCAAAGTCTGTTCCTTCATCGCGCTGAAGTATAGCATCTGTATTATCAAAAGCTTCTTTGAAAGCCTGATAATACTGAGGTCCATCCAGCCACTTTGCTTTACGCGTAGGGCTGCTGAATCCTTTCATATAATTCACATTAAAAGATGTCTTACCACTTTTACCACGCTTGGTTGTTACGATAACCACACCATTGGCTGCGCGCGATCCATAGATTGCAGCAGCAGCAGCATCTTTCAAAATCTGGATTGACTCTATATCATTCGAGTTTATGTTTGCCAACGGATTGGTTGGCGCATCGGTAGACGAAAGGTTGTCTGTTGTTACGATAATTCCGTCTACAACATATAACGGTTCGTTTGATGCAGACACTGATGCCGCACCGCGCACGCGAACTTTTATACCTTGCCCGAGTTTACCGTTACCCGATTCAATAAATACCCCGGCTGCTCTTCCCTGCATGGCCTGATCAAAACTTGGTACGGGTTGATTTTGAATTTCCTTTCCGCTAACAGAAGCAATGTTACCAGTAAGATCTTGTTTGATCTGCGTTCCATATCCTACTACTACTACTTCCGACAACTGTTTGGCATCTGCAGCCATTTGTATATCTACACTGGAACGCGCTCCGATTTCTATCTCCTGAGATGTGTAACCGATAAATGTAAATACGAGTGTTGCGTTTGCTCCTACACTGAGGGTGTAGCTTCCGTTTTCATCTGTAACAGTACCATTGGTAGTACCCTTAACCAGAACGTTTACTCCTGGCAAGACAGAACCATCTTCAGCAGATGTGACTTTCCCGGAGATTACTTTTTCCTGAGCGTAGGATGTAAGAAACAGCATCCCCGCTACTAATAATAGTAGACCTCTCTTCATAGATTTGGTTTAGGTTATTAAATAAAATTCTCCCTACAAGTTACTAAAAACTTGCCAAGAGGTACATTCTACAGAATAAAATACCGAAAGAGAAGGGATTAAAAAATATTCTAAAACGTTTCCAACAGATTACGAACGGCTAATAAGCGCGCACCAACTTACCCTCCATGTAGTTTACATACGATCTGTTTACGACTTTCATGCCACCAGGAGTGGGATAATTACCGGTGAAGTACCAATCGCCAGAGTGATGAGGAATTGCTTTGTGCAAGTTCTCTACCGTCTGGAATACTACTTCGAGGTCTGCTTTCATATCGGCCGGGCGGCAGATTTCAGCAACTTTTTTAGATATCTCTTCATCGGTGAATGGCTCATACAATTGTTGCACATAGTTCAGCTGACTTTGGTGGCCGCGTGCTCTTGTACATTTCTCGTATACTTCACCTAATAAATAATCTTTACCCTGATCTTTCAACAACGCGATCATAGCGCGGAAGGCAACAAACTCGCCCATCTTGCTCATGTCTATACCATAGCAATCCGGGAAACGGATTTGTGGTGCTGATGAAACGACTACTATTTTTTTGGGACCAATGCGATCGAGCATTTTCAATATACTCTTCTCGAGTGTTGTGCCACGCACAATAGAATCATCGATTACCACCAGTGTATCAACTCCTTTGCGGATTACTTCATACGTAGTGTCGTATACATGCGATACCATTTCATCTCGATGTTGATCATCGGTAATGAACGTACGAAGTTTCACATCTTTCTGTACCAGCTTCTCTATGCGTGGTCTGAATGACAGTATATCTTCTAAAGAATCAACCGAAGGTTTACCATCGATGATGATTTCTTTTTGTTTGTTGATGAGGTAATCTTCAATACCGGCCATCAAACCATAAAATGCAGTCTCTGCTGTATTGGGTATATAGGAGAATACAGTATTCTTAATATCAAAATTTATAGCACGCAATACCTGGGGCACCAGCAGGCGGCCAAGTTGTTTGCGTTCTTTATATATATCCGGATCGTTACCGCGTGAGAAGTAAATGCGTTCGAAGCTGCACGATGTTTTCTCACCTGCTTTTGTGATCTGATACTGATCGAACTCACCGCTCTTGTTAATGATCAATGCGTGACCAGGTTTTACTTCTTCTATCTGATTATACTCTACATTGAACGCTGCTTTGATAGCAGGTTTCTCAGACGCTACTACGATTACTTCATCGTCCGCATAAAAATAAGCAGGACGTATACCATTCGGATCGCGTGTTACAAAAGCAGAGCCCGAACCAGTCATGCCGGCCATAGTATATCCGCCATCAAAATCCTTACACGCTCTTTTCAATACGCGCTGAAGGTCGATCTCATTCTCGATGATTTCTGATACTTCACGGTTTGAAAATTTATCTTTATACTTTTCAAAGATACCCTGCACTTCTTCATCCAGGAAGTGACCGATCTTTTCCATCACCGTAACTGTATCAACTTTTTCTTTTGGGTGCTGACCAAGGTTTACCAGTATTTCAAATAACTCTTCAACGTTAGTCATGTTGAAGTTACCAGCCATTACCAGGTTACGGCTCCTCCAGTTATTCTGCCGAAGGAACGGATGCACGTTTTCAATGCTGTTCATACCGTGCGTTCCATAACGCAGGTGTCCTAGCCACAACTCTCCGGTGAATGCTACATTTTCTTTAAGCCATTGCTCATCACGGAATCTGTCTTTTCCCTGCTTTTGCGCTTTCTTAAATTTCTTGCTGATTTTTTTGAAGAGGTGTGCCACGGGTTGTGGCTTGATGGAACGATAACGGCTAATATAACGGTGCCCTGATTCTACGTCTATCTTAATGTTGGCAACTCCAGCGCCATCCTGTCCGCGATTGTGTTGCTTCTCCATCAGGATATACATCTTATTCATCGCGTAAGTTGGTCCGTACTTATCAAGATAGTACGATAGTGGCTTACGCAGGCGGATCATTGCAATGCCGCACTCGTGAAGGATTTGGTCGCTCATAGTGTACCGTTAAATTCTTTAGAGCTATCCGGGAGTTCCGTGGTACGTTGATCGCTAATCGTTATCCGCAGAAAAAACTTCTCTCGGATTACGCTTAACCGATAACGGATAACGGATAACGGATAACAGACACAAAGGTAATTTTATTAATCCATCCCATCAACAGCCCGGGGCTGAAGAAGAACAGAAGTACGAGTAAAACCAATATCAGTCCTAAAAGATTTTCGAACGTAAGAATATTTGTTTTTACTGACGATTCACTGCTTTTTACAAAAGCATAGTAGGGTATTCGCAGATAATAAAACAACGAAACAACGGTATTGAGCAAACCAAAAATCAATAACCACAACAATATATTTTTACCGGAGAGCTGATACGATTCCCAGAGTGAAGTAAAGATAAAAAGCTTGGCTGTGAACCCTGCCGTGGGAGGAAGTCCTGTAAGCGCAATAAGCCCTACCAATAAAAAAACAGACGGCCATACAATTTTTTTTCCTATACCCTGATAGTCTGCAATCGATATAATGCCGTGCTTTTCAAAATATTGCAGGTAAAGGAATACTATAAAATTCATCACCATATATACCGTTGCATAAAACAACATGGCCTGTATGCCTTGTGGAAGAAATGCAACAATACCCACTAGCAGAAAACCCGATTGTGCGATAGACGAATACGCCATAAGTCGCTTGGGATTTTTTTGCATGAGCGCAGAAAAATTTCCTACTGTTAAAGAAAGTATGGCGACTGCACTTAATACGAATTGCCAATCGTAGGGAGATTGACCTCCCAAATTAATGGCGAGGCTAAATCGCATTAATATACCAATGCCTGCAAGCTTGGGCACGATAGAAAAAAAAGCTACCACCGGCATGGGTGCAGACTCATATACATCGGGAGCCCATGGATGAAGCGGAGCGGCTGCTATTTTATAGAGGAACCCACTCATCACCATCAGCGCTGAAACAAAGAAGAGTGGTGTAAGATTGCCCTGAAGTTTGTTAACAAAATCTGCTGAGTAAAAATCCAGTGTGCCGGTAAAACCGTAGAACATGGTAAGACCATACAACATGATAGCAGAGGCGACTGACCCGAAAATGAAATATTTTAAACTTCCCTCCGCTCCCTTTTTGTTGAATGCAAAACCAGTAAGTATATAAGAGCTGATCGATATCAACTCCAATGAAAGAAACACCATAAGCAGGTTCTTGCTCATCACCAGCAGATGCGCTCCCAATACCACGGCAATCAGCAAGGCATAGTATTCTGAAATATAGTGTTGCAGTTGTTTGTTGCGCCAGCTCATTACAACGGTAAGGATACCCGCCACATCTACCAGCGTCTGCAGGTATGACGAGAAGGTATCGCGTTGCAGCATACCATGAAAGAGCAATGTAGGTTTCTCAAAATCCTGCCAATGATCAACGGCAAACAAAAGCGAAAAAGAAAAGACAAGGAAAGAAAGTAATGCGAGGCTCGGATCATTTTTTCTTACCAGCCCGACTATAATGATCAACAGTATACCGATTGCCAGAATTACTTCCGGACTCATCATCAGCAGACTGAAGAAGATATGATCTAGTGTTTCTGACAAACCGCCTTTCACGGGTTACGGATTTAGGGTTAAGCTTTTTCCCGTTGCGAGTACGAACTCCGAAAAACTCCGGGCAAACGGATCGATAAAGTTTATCAGCAGTTGAGGAAATATACCGAAGACTAATGCTGCTATCGCTAGCGGCACCAATACTAAATATTCTCTTTTATTCAGATCATATATAGCATCGCTGGATACATCTCCTTTCAGGTTGTACGGTCCGAAGAACATTCGCTGCATCGTCCACAAATAATAGGCAGCTCCCAATATCAATCCGGCTGTTGCAATGATCGCCATTGCTTCCGGCAATAATCCATTTATACTGTTTGAACGGAACGCCCCGAGAAACACCATGATCTCAGCAATGAACCCGGAGAAACCAGGTAAACCCATTGAAGCAAAAAAGCCAATCAATACAACAGTAGTATAAGATGGCATTCTGGAAGAAAGGCCTGAGTAATTATTGATGGTACGATCGTGTGTACGATCATATATAACTCCCGCTATAAGAAACAGCAACGCTGAAATTATACCATGACTCACCATCTGATACATGGACCCTGCAACTCCCTCTGGCGTTAGTGAAGCAAGCCCAAGCAATACGAACCCCATGTGCGATACAGAGGAGTAAGCAATCAATCGCTTCAGATCTTTGCTGGCCATCGCATTCATACCTCCATAAATGATCGAGATCACGCTCATCAGTCCAACGAACCAGCTGAAATATATAGCGGCATCCGGAAATATCGGGAAGGCTATACGCAGAAGACCATATCCACCTATCTTTAATAACAGTGCCGCCAGAATTACCGATACGGGCGTAGGCGCCTCCACGTGCGCATCAGGTAACCATGTATGCAACGGCACCATCGGCAATTTTATGGCGAAGCCCAGGAACAATAAAAGGAACGCCCACATGCGTGTATCCAGCGGACCTAACTTCCATGGATTGTTTGGATCGAGAACAGAATTGGAAACAAAGTTCGCAGGATCAGTCATGCTGATTAGGTTGAAACTATGCACCAGTTGACCGGAGTAAGACGGATCATGCACACTGATATATAGCCCGATCATTACGATCAGTATAAAAATAGATCCCAGCAATGTATACAGGAAGAATTTGATAGACGCATACTCTCTCCTGGCTCCGCCCCATATAGCAATGAGAAAGAACATGGGCAGCAGCATAAACTCGAAGAAGAGATAGAAGAGTAAAAAGTCGAGTGCAACAAAACTGCCGATGATGGCTGCATTAAGAATGAGCAGGAGGGTAAAATATCCTTTTACACTTTTATCGATCGTCCACGAAGAAATAACAGCTATTAACATGATTGCTACTGATAATACTACCAGTGGCAGGCTCAATCCATCAACACCAACAAAGTATTCTGCTTTTAGTATCCCCCAGGAGCCGAGGCTTAATGTGATCCAGTTCTTCTTTTCAATAAATTGTATACCTGCATCTGCCGTATATTTTGCAAGCATGGTAATTACCACGAATAGTTGCAGTATACTTACCAGCAGGGCACTATACCGGAAATATTTCTGAGCACCGGCAGAAATGAATAGACCAATGAATGCTGCAAGAAGCGGTATAAATATTAAAAGTGATATCAGATACGGGTGCATGTACTTTCCATTTTGCCCTGATAAGGCTTTTAGCTTCTCAAAATAGTGTCCAAATTAAAAAAATAATAATTGCCAGGGCTGCCCACAAAACATAAAGCTGGATCTTACCGCCCTGAAAGGAGCGTGTGAAATTACCAATGCTTCGGGATAATCCTGCTATACCATTCACGGCACCATCTACAACAGCGCGATCGAACCAGCCGATAAAGTGTGCTGTAGTTACCTGTGCATATGCAGATGCGTGAATAAATCCATCGATCCACTTACGATCTACATACTCGGCAAAAGCCGCCAGTTTCAACGATGGTTTACCAATGATATAGCTATAGATCGAGTCGAGATAGAAAGCGTGTAGCAACAAAGATGAGTTTAACGAACGCTGCCTGAATACAAACCACGAAACTGCAACCGCTAACAACACCCACAATGCCGATACAATAGAAATTATACCTATATGAAAATATTTACCCGGATGCAGCCCATTGAAAAGCCAGCCTTGATACGCTAACGGATTAAAAGAAACAACAAGCCATATAGAACATGCAGCCAGTATAGCTACCGGTGCACGCATAAATACGGGTGGCTCTATTACCGGCAATGCAACCGTCTCGCGCTCCTCTCCCATAAAGATCGCCCAGATCATTCGGAAAGTATAGATCACCGTTATGAACGAAACAACAAATGCTCCGATAAAAACAATCCACCGCCATGAGAAATCAGCACCTTTCCATACACTCATGGTCGTGAGTATAGCATCTTTAGAAACGAACCCGGAGAAGAAAGGTATACCGGCCAATGCGCTTCCGCTCACTATAAATGCTATATAAGTAAAAGGAAGTTTTTTACGTAGCCCTCCTAGATTTCGTATATCCTGTACGTTGAAGTGTGCATGCGTCTGCTGTTGTGCCTGGTGCAGCACATGTATAATATTGCCGGCACAGAGAAATAAACACGCTTTAAAAAATGCGTGCGTAAACAAATGCAACATAGCCGCTGCTGTGGAGCCCGCTCCTATAGCGGCTACCATAAGTCCTAACTGCGATATGGTAGAATATGCCAGTATCTTCTTTATATCGGCCTGTACTATTGCTGATAGTGCTGCGATAAGCGCTGTGATTATACCTATACCAGCTATCACATCAGAAGCAGTTGGTGTAAACAAAAAATCTATACGCGCGAGTAAAAATACTCCGGCAGCCACCATGGTTGCTGCGTGTATCAATGCCGATACAGGCGTTGGTCCTTCCATGGCATCCGGCAGCCAGGTTAACAACGGAAACTGTGCTGACTTACCCATCACTCCACAAAAGAGGCATAGGGATGCCGTTGTTTGCCACGAGAATAATTCCGTTTTCGTTGCGAGCTGTACTAACTCAAATGTACCGGTGTTCGTCCAGAGCAACATGAGCCCTACCAAAAATCCTGCATCACCAATACGATTAAAGATAAATGCTTTCTTCGCTGCTGCTGCTGCTTCGGGTTTATCTTTCCAATGACCGATAAGCATATAAGATGAAAAACCAACTAACTCCCAGAATACAAAAACGAGTAGTAAATTATTGGCTAATACTATGCCGAGCATGGCAAACGTAAATAAGCCCAGCATACCAAAGTAACGGGTTATACCTTCATCACCCGCCATATAGCCGGTAGAATATAGATGCACCAGGAATGATATGAGCGTTACTACAAACAGCATTACTGCCGCTATATTATTTACATATACTCCGGCCGATATAGTAGTGCCGGCTATCGAGAACCATGTCCACTGTGTGGTGTATGGTGTATGGTTCCACACAGTAAGAAATATATAGATCGAACAAATTGCGCTCACTAACAAAAGCAAAGGCGCTGTAAATGTTACCGCCCAGGAGTAACGCTCGGATATAACGCTTGCTGTAAAAAAAGAGAGCAATGGCAATGCTACTGCCAGTAGCAGACAGGTTTCGAAAAAGGAAGTATAGAGTGTTGTCTCCGCCATGATCAATCTTTCAATTCCGTTACTTCATCCGGTGTTGATGTCTGGTAATATTGATATACTCTCAATACAATTGCCAGGCCTACAGCGGCTTCGCATACTGCCACGATAATAACGAACAACGCAAACATTTGTCCGTTGAGTTGTTGGCTATATAACTGATTAAAAGCTACCAGGTTCAGATTCGCTGCGTTAAGCATCAACTCAATTCCCAGCAATACCATAATCGCATTGCGTTTCGTGATCACCACCAGCAACCCGGCAGAAAAGAGCAGTGCTCCCAGCAATAGAAGATGGTGCAGCGGAAACATTATACTTTCTTCGATTTAATGGTGGATGCTATAATGGCAGCCCCGATCAATGCTACCAGCAACAATATACCGGCTACTTCGAATGGTAAGATAAAATCAGTCATCAATCCTATACCGATCGCATTGATCATCGCACTGTCCGATGTTGCTATAGCAGGCTCCTGTTCTCGAAAGGTCTGCGTTGTAATAAGCCACGTAAGTAACATAAAGAATGCGCCCGATACCAGCACACCACCCAATACATTACCATGCTGCACAACGAGGGGTTTACCCGAAATTTTGGCGGTGAGCATAACACCGAATATAATTACCACCAGCACACCACCCGCATAGATTAATATCTGTGTTATGGCTACAAACTCGGCAAAGGTAAGTATATATATACCGGCCAGCGATAGCAGGCATACGATAAGCAACAACGCTCCGTAAAAAACATTTCGTATAAACACCAGGCTAATGGCCGCGACTGCCGTAACGCATTCAAAAAAATAAAACATGAAGGTTACTAAGCTCATCCGTTAGAAGGCGGTGGTCCCGCAGGTTTAATTTTGGGTTTAAATACAGGCTTGGCAACTTTGGGTGCTTCAGCTGTTAGATCCTTCTTTTCTTCTGTTACAACGATCGGCTCTGCTACCGATTTTGCAGCAGCTTTATTTTTCTGATTCTCTTCGTATACACGTTTCTTTTCAGCGATCTCCTCCTCCGTCATTTCAGCAAATACATAGTTGTGCTCGCGTATATCGAACACGCTGAAATCATATACCTTGGTCATGGTAAGACATTCCGTTGGGCACACCGTTGTACAGAGTCCGCAGAAGCAGCACTTGCCCATATCGATATCAAACTTCGCTGCGTAGATACGTTTGGATGTTCCATCGGATGTTTTGCCGATCTCTTCAGTCGCTTTGATTGGTTCGATGGTGATACAATTTACCGGGCATACCTTTGCACACTTATCGCATACTATACAATCATCAATTTCATTATGAAGACGATAACGCCCGGTATCAGGAACAGGCTGCATCTCGTAAGGAAACTGAATGGTGTTGATACCTTCTGTTGATTGGAAGTACGTTGGATCGGTAATGATAACGGGCTTACGACTCTTCCGCGCGCGCAGCATGTGGCTGAATGTTATCTTCAGACCAGCTCCTAACGAACGGACGGCATAGGCAATTTTTCCAAAATATGTATGACTTGTTGCTTCCATTTTCAGGTAACAAAAATAGAACGGAAAAGGATGTAATGAAGGAAAATCTTTGAGAGTTAATCCGTAAGCAGAAAGCGTAAAAGGTAAAATTGAAGAAAAGACGGGAAGTCAAATGCGGAAGCACTATTACCTGGCTCTATAACTATTAGCTATAGGCCATTAACGAATAATGGAATTGAATATCGAACAAGGACTATCGATTAACAGATATTGAAGTATAAAGACACGACTAATCTCACACTCACACCTCCTGCAGCCAGTGGCCCGAAGCCAGCAGCTATTTCTGAATATCGAACAAGGAACACCGATCAACGAATATTGAAGTTGGTAGTGCTCCTTTGTGTGCAGCTAGACTTTTTACACACACTAACTCACTCTCACGATTAAAGAATAACCATTAACCGATAACGAATATCGAACAGGGAACACGGAATGATGAAGTATAATGCACGCACTACAAGTCAGAGCTCGAAGCTAAACGGCTTTTGGCAATGTAAAATAAAACGTGCTGCCTTTATCTTCTTCGCTTTCTACCCAGATGCGACCACCGTTTTTCTCTACAAATTCTTTGCAGAGGATGAGGCCCAGACCGGTACCCTTCTCGTTGGCAGTGCCCCGGGTGGTATAGGGAGCGGTTTTATCGAAGAGTATATTTAGTATTTCAGGCTTCATACCAACACCGTTATCACTTACCGATACTACTATATCTTTCTCCTGTGGTTTGGCTGAGATGACTACCCGGCCACCATCGTTGGTAAATTTGATAGCGTTGGTCATCAGGTTACGAATCACCAGGTTAATGGTGTTTGAGTCGGCAAAGCCAATTGCATCAGTAGGCACTTCGTTGACGAGCGCTATTTGTTTGTCTTGTACTGACCCGAGTAACTGTATATTTTCTTCAACA
>NZ_DATCSD010000140.1:0-7719 GCF_036568665.1 Ohtaekwangia sp.
AATCAAGTGAGAGATTCATGAAGGGATATTGATTGTAGTTTTTGGATTTAGATTTAGTCAAAGTTTTTGGCGTCTTTACAAAATTAGTCATCCATAAGATTCACTCATAATTCGATTTATTACCCTGTTTTGTGGTATTGATTCAAATGATGATGATGACTGAATCACTTGTGTTGGTTACATACGCTGTTACATAAAGAGGTAAACCTTTTATTCAATCTTGAACTTCTGTACTTGTCAAAAACAAAGCAAAGTTGTTTATCGTTATTTTTGCGACACGTTGAAAAATATCCAAATGAGACTTAGGTCTATTCTCTTCATAATCTCCATCTTCTTATACAGCAATTCAAAATGCCAGCAAATCATAGATTCATGCTTCTTGTCAATCAAGAAACCAGGACAATATGAGGGTTCAGACGATCTTGCCAATATCTGCAAATGCTTTAGCAATTACGAAGCGTCAGACCTGGTTGAATGGGATCCTGTTAACAAGGCTTGGCTCGGACGTTTACCTAATAATCCTACACTAGATTTACCTCCGCCTGAAGGCCCTTGTCTTTCCAGAGCTGTTTGGATGGGCAGTCCGGGATGGACACCCGGAGGGGAAGCATTTGGATTAAGACTGGATGCTTACTTCCAAGAAGGAAAGACTTATACCTACAACTTCACGTATGCAGCTGACGGCGCGTACTCCGACTATGGTTTCGCTCCTGTCATTTACACTAACGACTATCCAGGCTATTTCAAATCTGTAGTCTTAGACACTTTGCCCGTAGCCCAGAACTCTTGGGTCACCAATTCGATTACATTCACTGCCACTGCGAGCCAGGCGAAACACCGATGGTTGATTATTCACGCGTATTATCAATCAGGGATCGTACTTTCAAGCTGTAAGCAAAGAAATGTAATACCTAGGAACTTCTTTCCACACGACACCATTCTTTGCAATGGCGAGACTGTTCGTTTGTTTGCCCCGCAAGGAAATTTATTTGAATACTCGTGGAATACCGGGCAAAAGACCGATTCTATAGACGTTAATACAGCAGGTGATTATAGTCTAGGTATAAAATACTACAACTGTGAAGAAAGAGATACTATAACCCTCATTCCCACCGATTGTGAAGTAAGAATGGAAATGCCTAATATAATTACTCCAAATGGAGACAATCTAAATGAACGTCTTATACCGATTAGTTATAATTATGTTGCATCGGGCAAGCTCCAGATATTCAACCGCTGGGGAAATCGTTTGTTTGAGGGTGATTTATTCTCCGGTTGGAATGGAAAGACTAACAATACGGATGTCCCCACCGGTGTATACTACTATAAGATTGTGTACGAGGACAAAGCCAATAAATTACATCAAGCAAATGGCACCGTAACTATAGCCCGTTAAGCTTCTTCTTCGGTCGTCTGAATACATACTCTACACCGAAGCGAACGCTCACCTTACTGGCAGCAGGAAGTTTACCGGAATATTCCAGACGATACAGCCCCAATACATTGCCTCGAATGTTTCGCGTAATATTAAAGCGTTTACCAAGACCAAAGTAACTTTCATACACGTGCTTGCTCAAAGGCTCACGGGTATTGATAGTGATAGAAGGATGAAGCTTAAGCGCTTCAAATTCTCCATGCACAAACAGCCCTTTGGTAATCGTTAGATCCGCATAGGCTCTTCCGCCGAAAGTTTGAAGGCCTTTCACAAAATAATCGAAGTGCTTGTCAAAGCCAAGCCTGTATATACCGCCTATACCTGTAGTTAAATGGGGAGTAACACGATAACCTACCTGAAGCCGAAACATCTGCTGAAACAAAGTCTTTGGTATAGAGCTGCCACATCAGGCCAGGAACCAGACGCTGATAGAATTTCTTTTCTTCCAGCTCATCTGATTGTTTCTTAAAAATATCTTTTACGCTCTTGATGCGGATGGCTTTGTACTTGGAAAGCTCCAGTTGCTTTTGCGCTAACTGCACTTTACCAGCTTGCTGCATTACATAGTCGTTGGCGACTGCTTTATACTTTCTGCTGATTTCATTTTGCAACAATTTACGATCGCGGTAACGTTGAATCATTGCTTCATATTTAGCCTGCTCTGCGGTTGCTTTTGTAATCTCTTCACTGGCAGCACCTACTTCCGGTATATCGGCGAGTTTTTGTTCGGCTACTTCCGGCAGCTTTTCCAAATTTTCAGGAGCACCTTCTTTAATCTTCTGAAGATCGCCTTCATATTGATCTACACCCTCTAGTTTTGCGTCTATACCGCCTACTTCTTCTTTCAGTCCATTCACTTTACCAAGATCACCTGTTTGTGGAAGATTAATACCGGACACCGTTTTGTCAACTGATGGCAGCTTCAAATCTGTACCTGGTATACCTGTATTTAATTTTTCAGGTGCGTTCAAGTTGGAAATGGATGTGTTAGGTTTCTCTATAGATGGAATAGTTGTTTTGGTAGTTCCAGATATACTGATTAGCTTCTCAGTCACGTTTGATTTTTGACCAATTTTCTTCTCCAGTTCTGTTATCGGGGACGATATTTTTTGCTGAAGGCTATCTATTTTTCTTTGTGCTTGCTGTTCAATGAATTGGGCTTTATCACTAACATACCGTATGCTATCCACAGCGACATCAGCATGAGCTGTGAGCTCGCCCGAGGAATTTGATACTTTCTGATTTTTATTTTCAATAGAATCAGATTTTGGTAGACTGTTTAGTGTGTCAATTCTATTCGATATACTCTTTGGATAACTTGATGTGTTATGCTGAGCGAGTATATTCGCATTGCAGCTAAATACAATCAATAACGATATGATTATTCTCTGCATTAAAAACATCTCGTTTTGAACTATTTGTATCCAGGAGCAGTAAAAATTGATATATAATTCTGAGTTAATTATTTCCGGAAATTTTCTTTATTTCATCGGAATGCCTCTGATTATACTTAATAATATACTCTTCAAAGGAATCATTCTTGAACGACTCTTTTTCGAAGTCAGCCAATAATTCCTTATCCTTTCCGAGTATAGTCCGCATCATTTTTTTGGTAAGCTGATAAGAATTACCATTATTTATGTTTATTACATATTGATATTTGTAATAGGAAATTGGCGACCCGATTGCAAGAATGGGATGCACTGAAGTATAACTATTTCTCTCATCACTAAAAAAACAATATCGTCCCAAAAATTTTACATGCTGGATATGATGACTTTTTATGGTTTCTATGTCATCTAAGAAAAAGTAAATAGTGTCGTTCAGACAGGCTCCCCAGAAACTTTCGACTATAGTTTCATATTTATTCGTATTTAGATTAAGGAGTTTTATTTTATTATTGGTAATCTTAATATCACCGACAATAGAGGGAGAATTTGTTCGAAATTCAGAAAACGTTCTATAGACACCACTACGCTTTTCTGATGAAGCTAGAATATCATTAACTATACCTTGGGAATATGCCTTATTTACAGAGATAAGCAATAAAAATAGAGTTACAGAATTTTTACACATAACTATAATTGACTTTTTTCCAATTCTTCTCTAATAAGACTAAAATTATTCTCCATGAATTTAGAATAATTATCAATGACCATATCGCTAATGAGATCATTGATGGTATTTATATTAGTCCAATCGTAGGGCATGAAGAATGATGGGCTGATTACACTTATTGCTATATAAGGAATGGCAATAATAAATATATAAAATACTATTCCTAAAGCACTCATCGGTACCACTAAAAAGGCTAAATCGGTTAGCACAAGAAATGTAACAAGACAAAGCGGTAGAAAGATGCAAAGTAACAATAACCTCATTCGATTCTTTGACAAGATCATTTTTGGAAAGGATAAGGAGGTTTTATCCTCCAAATCCCTTACTATACCGTATCTATATTTACGAGGAAATAATCGTTCAATTGGAACAAAATAATCAATCTCTGGGATGTGGAATTTTATCCGTTCATAAATGACCATCCTTAAAAATTGTTTGAAAAGGTAATTGTCCTTTTTTAAGAGTTCAATTACATTTTCAACGTTTCCATTGAGTTCGATCTGATTTTCGAAAAAGAATTTTTCTAGATTTCTCATACTAATTCCCCAAAAAATCATCTAGCTTATCGCCTAATTTCTGTACTGCTTTAAGCATAGGTTTCTGCAAATTTACTGCATTTCTCTTCATTCCGTGCCTTAAGAAGTGGTAGTGGGCCTCAACAAGTACTTTCATGCCTGTTGTCCCTGGAGCCACGTACCTTAGCCCAATGCGAAAAGCCTGTCGAGATAAATAATTTACCACTTGATTAGCTGCAATCTCCGTTCTGACGTAGCCAAAGGTCGTTACTGCGTCAACTTCTGCGGCAACACTGCTATATGCAGAAGTAATTGCCGGAACGGCTTCGAAAATCATTCCCCCTCCAACTGCTCCGATTATTCCGTAATGAATCTTCTCTACTGCCTCGAAGTCTTTCTTACCCATTATATATGGGTTATGACTTGAACTGTTTTCATTGGTAAACCAGACGCCCAATGCTCCATAATCCCTTTCCAGAACTTTCCGCTCGTCAACTGTTAGGGTAGGCAAAGTTCCACCCGTAAATACATAATTCTCATCACCCAAATAAGAATAACCTTTTCCGGGATCAGTATCGTGCCACTCAGCTTTGTTGTTGTCCAGATTTAAATACCAATCCAACCCACCATTTTGATCAATGTTATTTAAAGCATTGTTGTTCATTCCTGAGTAGCCTGACCAATGCTGATTATAGGGATCAACAGATGTCCACTTACCTATAACCGGATCGTATTCTCTAAGCTCAAAATGACTCCATCCAGTCTCTAAGTCTTTCTCACTAAACTGCCCCTGATAACTATATCTATACTCAGATTCGTCTGTCTTTTGCTCGCGTATAATATCGCCCCAGGCTCCATAGTCAGTAGCTGCGTTACAAAAAATTAAAGTATGCAAAATCCTTCATTATAAGTTAAAAACTTTTACGAACTCGTGGCATAATTATTTTTATATACAAATAGATCAAATAACTATATAACGCAGAAAACAGAAAAACGCTCAGTAGATGATTACCGAAAAGAATAAATGCAAGCCTATTCCAGCCCACTATATCGAAAAAATCACTATAGTGACGATTGTAATAAATTGAATACACACCATAAGGTTTAAACAGAAAAAAACTTAAAAGAAGAATAAATTTCACAACAATTGTAATTACACCTGTTAGCCAAAAAAAAATTTTATCAATAAAGGTGCCACAACTCAATAAAATAAATAACAAAACATCACATACAAAATATATATACAAGACTTTTCTTTCCTGAAAATGAATCAAAGGTTGTTTCAGGTATAAAACCGCACTGATAGCTTTAGCCAGAAGACTCAGCGTTAAAATTACGGCAATGCAAATTAAAATTACGCGAAGTATCTTAATCTCTTTATCCATAAGAATATAATCACAAATCTATTTACGTATCCAAAACTCCTGTTTTACAGGGTTATATATTTTTCCCAATAATCGCAGTGTATAAAATCCGGGATCGCCTTTACCATTCTTAGATAAAAAATACCAAGTGCCATCCTTACTTTTACCATAAAACAGAGCAGCATGTATATACTCCCTATCATCTTTCATTGCAACAATTGTTTTTCGATTTATCATTTCAGAAGTCTGCCTAAAGTTTTGATCGAGTTCCCTCTCAAAAGTTCCCTCTTCCATTGAAACTCCAGGTTTCTGTCCTTTCGTGTATTTAGTAGCTAACTCAAAACAATTGTAATTATTCATGAAAAAGTCAACAATGTTTGTTTGGCTCCAGTCTTTAAAAATCTGTCCAGTTAATCCTTTATTCAATTGAAATGACTCTCCAACTTTCAGATTGTTAATAGCATTTTTATCATACAATTTGGCTAGGTCTTCGCCATAATTTTTAACTAAGCTTTCATAGGTATCACCATCTTGCTTTGTCATAATTGCATTCCCTTCCTTATCAACTCCAGGAACCCAATTTACTTCACCTCCATTGGGATCATTCCCACTGACAGGATCATTACCCATCCCTATATAAGGACTATAAAACTGATGAATAGGATCTGTAGTTATCCATCTGCCAATGATCGGATCGTATTCTCTAAGCTCAAAATGATTCCATCCCGTTTCTAAATCCCTCTCTGCAAACTGACCTTGATAACTATATCTATATATACTCTCATCCGTCTTTTGCTCGCGTAAAACATCACCCCAGGCTCCGTAATCCGTAGCCTGCGTCACAAAATTAGCGACATGTGAAACTCTAAAGTCATCAAACCACACCTTCGTATTCTCGCTGCCGTTGCTAACCCATGCGTAAATATAGCCAGGTTCGGTTATAGTTACATTCAAGGCGAGCTTTTCGAACATGTTCTTCACCGCACGTTCGTCCGGTTCGAAGGCTGCTGCTTCGCTTACCTGTATGCGGTCGCTGGCAATGCTTTGCATGTTCTTGCTGAACACGATATAGTTCAGGAACGCACTCGGCTGGCTGGCATCTTTACCGGCCCCCATCAGTGCCGGAAGCGCTGCTTGAAAGGTTTGTGTAGCCTGGTTTGCTGACATGGCTTCGAAGCCTTGTACATATGCAAACGTAGAACCCAGCAGTTGTGAGAAAGCGGCCAGTGTAACATTCTCTGTAAAGTCTTCCTTGTGTTCGTAGCGGGCAAAGGTTTCCAGGTTAATCTTGTCACCTGTATTTACTTTCAGCGCTATAGCAGGACCTACGGATTTATCCTGCATATCCATACCCTGGGTGCCGCTGATCCAGTACAGATAGGCGGCCTTATCCGGCTGTGGCACTCCGGCCAGCTTTTCGGTATGGTTCATCTGCACATCCTGTACTTCGGTTTCAAAGATATTCCTGAAGTAATTCATTTCCGTTACGCGCGGGTTGGTGAGATCACTTTGCCCGTTGTCTTCCATCGTAGCGGTATAGGTGTTTATGTTCTCACGCACCAGCGCACGCACGTTGCCCAGATGGTCGGTGAGTTCGTATACCGCACTGCTGTCTTGCGCAGGATAAAATGTACCGAGTTTACCCGCGCCATAGATCGGTACTTCGGTTTGTACCAGCGAAGCTTGATCGGTAGTAGTACTAGTGGCTTTAAACGTCAGGTTGTCGAGTATAGCACCCGTGGCCGTCAGGTTTGCAAAAAGTTGTGCTGTGCTGGATGCTACACCTGTTATTTCCAGGCGCAATGTACCATTCTGCCAGAAACGTAATTTGTCGCCCGTCTTCTCCAGTTTCAGCTTATGACCAAGACTATAGGTAAAGCTTGCCTGCAAGGCCCCGGCTTTGCGGATAACAACGTTGGCGTTGGGTTTCGGATATACACTAAAGTAACATGTTCCGATACCCGATACAGTAAACCCTATATCTACCGGCTGAATATCGTCCAGTACATATTCAAAATAACCATCCTGACCGGCTGCCAGTGTATTGGAAGCCTTTGCCGAACCTGTGGTTGCACCACTTTGTAGTGTTAATGTACCGTTGGTGTTTACTACGTTGGTAAGCGTAGTCCAGTTGATCGGTTGCAGTGGATCGGGAAGTGTACCGGCCTGTTCATATATACTCAGTATGTTACCGGAAGCATCACGGATATACCATGTGGTACGCTTGGTCTGGTAGTTGATCTTGGCAAGCCGGAATCCACGGTCATCGTACAGATATTCAGCATTA
>NZ_DATCSD010000141.1:0-21183 GCF_036568665.1 Ohtaekwangia sp.
GTTCTGGAAGAATATGCTTTGCGTGTAGCACACGATGTGTGGAAGCTCGGAACAAAAGACAAAGACAACGGTGTACTTCTATTGATTGCAGTAGATGACCGGAAGATGCGCATTGAGGTTGGCTATGGATTAGAAGGAGCACTGACCGATGCAGTATCAAGACGCATTCTAAGAAATGAAATCGCACCCAACTTTCGAGCGCAGCGCTATGATGAAGGAGTAACAGCCGCTATAGATGCTATAATTGCGGCCACCAAAGGAGAATATACAGCTTCTGATAAAACAGACCTTGCTTCCGATGCGGAGATGTCTCTCACAGAACGTATACTAATAGGCTCTTTCATTTTTGGTATACTGGGTATCTTTACCGTGCTTGGTATATTCATACCTGATAAGGCAGCCTGGTTTATCTACGCGTTTCTGATAATATTCTATGCTGTGTTTCCCTGGATCGTATTAGGATTTGTGGGAGGCATGATTGCCCTTGGTATATATCTCGTAGGCTTTCCACTCGCCCGTCTTTTATTAACACGCTCCGGATGGTATAAAAAGAAAATAGAGAAATTTAATAGCCGAAATAGCATCCGTTCCTCCCGTACGTCATCTGCTTCCGATTGGTCAACGATTAGTTCCTGGTCTAGCGGCAGTAGCGGTAGCAGCAGTGACTGGTCTTCGAGTAACAGTAGTAGCAGCGATTTTTCAGGTGGAGGCGGAAGTTTCGGAGGTGGAGGAAGCAGCGACTCCTGGTGATGTTAAATGCTGCGGAAGCACGAATCAGCGTTAGGTTAAAACATGTAAAAAATATACGGCAATCACTTCAATCGCAGATGTTGTAATCCTATTTTTGGGCCTCCTTAAACCCATCTGTATGAAAGCCGACTACGGTCATGTATATAGCGCCAAAAGCGGCAACAAGTCTCCCCAATCCTGAAAACAAAACCACTTACTGATGAAAAGAGATAAAGTTATTTTCGACCTCATTGAAAAGGAAAAAGAACGCCAGCAACATGGTATTGAACTGATTGCTTCCGAGAACTTTACTTCTCAGCAAGTAATGAAAGCCATGGGCACGGTGCTTACCAACAAGTATGCTGAAGGTCTTCCGGGCAAACGCTACTATGGCGGATGCGAGGTTGTAGATGAGATTGAACAGTTGGCTATTGATCGTGCAAAAGAATTGTTTGGCGCAGAATGGGCAAACGTACAACCTCACTCGGGTGCCCAGGCAAATGCTGCAGTGATGCTGGCATGCTTAAAACCTGGCGATAAAATTCTGGGCTTTGACCTTTCACATGGCGGACACTTAACACATGGATCGCCTGTGAACTTCTCTGGTAAATTATACCAACCGATGTTCTACGGTGTAGAAGAAGCAACTGGTGTTATTGATTTCGATAAAGTAATAGAAACTGCTAAACGCGAAAAACCAAAGATGATCATCTGCGGAGCGTCTGCGTATAGCCGTGACTGGGATTATAAAAAACTTCGCGAAGCAGCAGATAGCGTTGGTGCTATACTTCTTGCAGATATCTCACACCCGGCAGGTCTTATCGCTCGCGGGTTATTGAACGACCCAATGGAGTATTGCCATGTTGTTACCACTACAACACACAAAACATTGCGCGGTCCTCGCGGTGGTTTGATTTTGGTTGGAAAGAATTTCGATAATCCATTCGGATTGAAAACGCCAAAAGGTGAACTGAGAAAAATGTCGTCAGTGCTTGATTCCGGGGTATTCCCTGGTACACAGGGCGGACCATTGGAACATGTTATTGCTGCTAAAGCGATTTCTTTCCAGGAAGCATTGTCAGATGAGTATATGGAATACATCGTGCAGGTTGCCAAGAATGCAAAAGCTATGTCACAGGCATTTTTGGATAAAGGTTATAAAATCATTTCTGGCGGAACAGACAATCATTTAATGCTGATCGACCTTCGCTCGAAAAAACTTACCGGTAAACAAGCTGAAGAATCACTGATCCAGGCAGATATTACTATCAACAAAAACATGGTGCCTTTTGATACGCAATCACCAATGATAACATCGGGCATGCGCATCGGTACACCAGCCATCACCACACGCGGCCTGAAAGAGAAAGATGTGGTGAAGGTTGTTGAGTTGATAGATGAAGCGCTGCAAAAGGTAGATGATGCAAAACATCTGAAATCGGTGAAGAAAAAAGTAAACCGCTTGATGGAGAAGTTTCCTCTGTATTAATTTGGAAAAGAAAACGCTAAGACCTTCCTTTAGAACTATAGGAAGGTCTTTTTTATAATACTTACAACCATGCCATTAGATCAAGACACGATAGAAGAAGAAAGTGGAGAAAAGGAAATGTCATTTCTCGATCACCTCGAGGAACTCCGGTGGCATGTTATCCGCTCGATGGTCGCCATTGTGGTGTTTACCATTTTTGCATTTATCGAAGTAAAGTGGGTATTCAATAGTGTAATTCTTGCGCCTGCTAAAGCTGACTTCTGGACGTGGAGAATGCTCTGCAAGATAGGTCATGCCTTTAATGCGCCAGACTTGTGTATTGATGATATACCGCTCGTACTACAAAGTCGCTTCATGACAGGGCAGTTCACGATCACGATCATCGCTGCTTTTGTATTGGGACTTGTATTTGCGTTTCCATATGTAGTGTGGGAGCTATGGCGTTTTATCAGACCAGGGTTGAGAATAAGCGAGCGTAAAAATTCTAGAGGTGTTGTTGGTGCAGTGTCTTCATTATTCCTGGCAGGTATTTCTTTTGGGTACTATATCATTGCTCCGCTGATGGTATATATCATGGTGAATTACAAGATCAGTGATATGATCAAGAACGAGTTTGATATCACTTCGTATGTAACAACCGTGCTTACACTTGTATTAGGCAGTGGTCTATTATTCCAACTTCCGGTAGTTATATTTTTCTTGTCCAAAGTTGGATTGGTAACACCAGCCTTTTTAAGACGATATAGAAAACATTCCGTAATTGTTATTTTGATTGTAGCAGCAATTATTACACCTCCGGATCCATTGAGCCAGACGCTGATCTCCATTCCGTTGTATTTGCTCTTTGAAATCAGTATATTAATATCTGCGCGCGTGGAGAAGCAAAGATTGAGAGAAGAAGAAGCAGAACGCCTGCGCGAAGAACAATCCTCAGCATCATGAAAAACATAGCAATAGGCAGCGACCATGCCGGGTTTGAATATAAGGAAGCACTCCGCCAATGGCTGGAGGAGAACGGATATACCTATAAAGACTTCGGGACGTATAGTACTGCCTCTGCCGATTACCCGGACTTTGCTCACCCTGTAGCAAACGCCGTTGAACAAAAAGAATTTGATCTGGGTATATTAGTATGCGGCAGTGCCAATGGTGTGGCGATTACAGCTAACAAACATCAAGGTATACGTGCGGCTATATGCTGGACAGAAGAACTTGCCGGACTTGCACGCCAGCATAACGATGCCAACATTGTATGTATACCGGCTCGCTTCATTAGCCTGGACGATGCCAGGAAGATCAGCGGTAAGTTCCTCTCAGAAAAATTTGAAGGTGGCCGTCACGCCAATCGCGTGTCGAAGATCAGCTGCTAATTGATTTGAAAATTTTTAAAGGAGAGTTTTCTGCTTATGTATAGCTGAACTCTCCTACGCTACTCTTGATGGTTACTCTCTTCGAATCAGAAGACTCAACACGGCCTATTATTTTAGCTTCGAGGTTAAAGCTTTTCGCAATGTCAATTACCTGTTGGGCATAGCGCTCGTTCAGATATAGCTCCATGCGATGGCCCATATTGAATACTTTATACATCTCTTTCCAATCTGTTTTACTCTGCTGTTGAATGAGCTTGAAAAGAGGAGGAATTGGGAACAGATTATCTTTTATAACATGAACGTTGTCAACAAAGTGTAGTACTTTGGTTTGCGCTCCACCACTGCAATGCACCAGACCATGAACCTGTTGACGAAGATTTTTCAACACTTCAATAATTACAGGAGCGTATGTTCTGGTAGGAGACAGTACAAGTTTACCGGCATCGAGAGGAGTTCCTTCAACGTTGTCGGTTACTTTGCTGGAACCAGAGTACACAAGATTGGAAGATATACTTCCATCAAAAGACTCCGGATATTTTATAGCGTATTCATTATGAAAAACATCGTGACGTGCAGACGTTAATCCGTTGCTTCCCATGCCACCGTTGTAAGAATCTTCGTAAGTAGTTTGGCCATAAGAAGCCAGTCCTACAATTACATCTCCTGCCTGAATGTTGCTGTTGTCGATCACATCTTTGCGCTTCATGCGACAAACTACTGTACTATCAACAACAATGGTCTTTACCAGATCGCCCAGGTCGGCTGTTTCTCCGCCCGTGCTGATGATCTGAAGGCCATGCTTGCGCAGCATCTCCAGCACTTCTTCTGTTCCGTTAATGATGGCAGCGATTACATCTCCAGGTATAAGATTTTTATTGCGCCCAATGGTGGAGGACAAGAGTATATTTTCAGTTGCGCCTACGCATAGCAGGTCATCAATATTCATGATGATCGCGTCTTGTGCTATACCCTTCCACACAGAGGCGTCTCCGGTTTCTTTCCAATATATATAAGCGAGTGATGATTTTGTTCCGGCACCATCAGCATGCATCACCGTACAATAATTTTCATCGTGCCCCAGATAATCCGGAACGATCTTGCAAAATGCTTTCGGGAAGAGACCTTTATCCAGTTTGCTGATAGCCTGGTGTACATCTTCTTTAGAGGCAGAAACGCCTCGTTGATTATAGCGATCGGAACTCAATGTAGTAGTATGAAATAAAGCAATGAAGATTTTCTCTTCTTGTTTCTTAAACCTATTGATAGAAATATACTAAGCGTCTTTTTTTACAAGGAACTGCTCAAGGTCTTTCAGATTGAGGATTCCTTCGTAATAAGCCTTACCAAAAATTACAGCAAAAACGCCCATGTCGTTCAAGCGTTTAATGTCATCTACACCGCGCACGCCTCCGCTGGCAAGCACACATATTTCAGGGAAAGTGTTGATGATATCCTGGTAGTAATCAAAGGCAGGTCCTTCCAAAACACCATCGCGCGATACATCCGTAGACTTTACATACTTCAATCCGCGAGAGTAAAAATATTCGAGGAGCTCGAACAGCTTCATGTTCGTTTTTCTCTGCCAGCCTCTGAAAAGTAATTCTTTTGTGTTACGATCAACCACATCGGCACCTAAAGTCATTTTCTCTCTTCCGTAAGAGATGATCCAGGAAGCAAACAACTCCGGATTTGTAACAGCAATACTGGCAGCGGTTATATAGTCAGCACCAAATTCGTATGCTTTACTAATGTCACCATCAGTAGATATACCTCCGGTAAAATCAATCTTCAGGTCGGTATAGCCAGATATAGTTTCGAGCACAGCCCAGTTAACAGGCGAGCCCTTCTCGGCACCATCCAGGTCTACCAGGTGAACCACTTCAATACCATGATCAGCAAAACGCTTTGCCAGATCAAGCGGATTTTCATCATACGCTTTTTCACTGCTCGGATCGCCTTTGCGCATCTTTACAACCTTTCCTTTGCGGATGGCAATAGATGGAATAACCTGAATCATTTATACCTCAATTTTCTGAGGAGCCAAGTTACGATGCAAAGCTGAAAAACCCTTGTGGTAGCTAAAAAACTGAAAATTATTCGCGGCAGCGAATTTGCTTTCCAGCAACATAGATTTCGCTAATTTTATCGGGTACATGATTTATTCTATGAGAAAAACCACCCTATTGCTACTCCTCGTCACCGGAGTAATGACTCACGTTTGGAGTCAGGCTAAAGTTCGCAGACTGCCCAGCATTATTAACCACCCATCGCTGGATGTTTCAACGCCCTATATCAGCTTTGATGGCAATGCTTTACTTTTTGTAGCCAACAATGGTCAGGATGGTGCTCTTACGGTTTTGTATACTTCGCGCGAATCAGATTGGAAAGAACCGGTTGAATTACCCAAGTATCTAAACACGCGTCTGAATTTTTTCAAGGGTTATTCTCTCAGTGCCGATGGAAAGAAATTATACTTTACCTGCGCCAAGAGTCCTGTAATTGGAGGATATGATATTTTCTCTTCTGAATTTAACGGAAGCTCATGGAGTCAGCCGGAAAATTTAATGTTGCCCATCAACTCGAAAGCCAATGATGGATCTCCTTCTTTCTCTGCCGATGGCAATACTATTTATTTTATGCGCTGCGACAAGATGGATCAGAGTAAAGCCGGAGGCTGCAAGATTTTTAGTGCCAAAAAGAAATCCAACGGCCAGTGGGAAGAACCAGTAGAATTACCGGCAGCTATAAATACAGGCAACTCTCAAACGCCACGCATTATGGCCGATGGAGAGACATTGATTTTTTCATCCGATAAAATGAGTGGGAACAAAGGAGGGATGGACCTCTATATAACCAAATTGAAAAATGGAACGTGGATAGTTCCGACTCCGCTTGATTTTGTAAACACTGATCAAGATGATCAATATGTAACGGTAGCGGCTTTGGGGAGATACCTGATAAAGGAAGCGCCAGGAGCAAGAAAAAATTCTGAGCTCACCGAGTTTCTTATACCAACTGAAATCCGTCCGAGAGGATTAATGATGATTGAAGGTAAAGTTACCGATCCGGCAGGCGCAGTGATTCCTGCCTATATTTCGATCACCGACTTGAGTACAAACAAGCGTGCCTATAGCGGGAGGCCATCAGCTAACGGTGCCTATTCTGTTTTCTTATTGGAAGGAACAAAATATGAATTTTCTGTGGACCCTGAGCAAAGCAACATCTCATTCTTCTCTAAAAATATTGATCTGACCTCCGATAAAATTCCTCAGAAAGAGAAAGTAAATATCACACTCAAGCAACTTCAGGCAGGCGATGAAATTCCCTTGAACGTTTCTTTCAAGCCGGCTTCATCAGTAGTTGATGCTGCATCTGAATCGGAGTTGAAAAGACTCGCGCGCGTTGCAAAAGCAAATCCTACTTTAAAGTTTGAAATACAGGTTTTACTAACCGGTTATGTAGAGGACACAACTCAATCATCTGCTGACCTCACAGAGTTACTGGTTGACTCATTGCATACGAAAGTTGATGATATAGATTCTCTCGGACAACGATATAAAAAGGATACTGTATTTGTAAAACGAACATTTCACAACGACAGAACTTTAGCCGAAGCACAAGCTGTTATCACTTATCTTGTAGCGCAGGGCTGCGATCCGAAAAACTTCAAATATTTTGGTAATGCTATTCAGGCAACAACACCAGAAAGTAAAAAACTGATTGTAAAAGCGGTTGCACGCGCCAAGTAAATATACGGATGGCTTCGCGACAAAAAATAAAAAGAGTGCTGATGTCTGTTATCGCATCAGCACTCTTTCTTGTACTAACCGGATTTCTTTCGTTTAACGGTATGCTTTTAGGTGGCTCCGTGTCGGAATTTATTCACAAGTTTTGCTTTTCTTTCCATCTCATTCCCTATGGCATTGCTTACGGAGGAGGGTCGGAACTATATATCCTGCTCTACTATACCGTGCTGTGGCTGATCATTGCTTTCGCTATTTATATCTTATGGATATTGATCAGGCCGATCCGATAAAAAGAAAATGAATCAGTAAGAAAAAGGTACTGCTACTAAAGTCTTGTCCCACATCAGCACCATCTCGGCATCTTCACCAACTTTTTCGAAAGCAAAAGTAAACTGCTCGAATACTCTTTCTTGCTGAACAGAATGGACCTCCAGTTTTAACACATCTTTTTCAGGATCTCGGTTAGCCTCTCCGCTGGAGTTAACTCCCCATTGACCAAATTCTGAATTAAATATAAATACCCAGGTTTCCTCACCAGGTATAGTCCATAAAGAGTATTTACCTTGTTTCAGAGTCTTACCTTCAAACTGCAAATCTTTTGATGTTTCAAAAGTAGTGGCTTCATTGGCACCGGTGCGCCACACAACACCAAACGGAACAAGTTTACCAAAGATCTCGCGCCCTTTTTTATAGGGACGGTTATAGAAAACCTTAATCGTCAGATCATTATCGTTAAATACAATTTCTTCTTCCGGGCTAAATGACTTGGTCTGTTTCTTCATGTAGTACATCGTTATCCGACCAAGCAGAATGAGTACGACAATGGCAATTCCTGTAAAAATTAAAAAACGCTTCATAAATTTTTAAATGGCCTCGTCAACAAGATCGCGATTCAAAACAATTTTTCAATCTCTTGATACAAAATAGTGTCGGAGAACCTATTTTTACGGGCCTAAAATAATAAAGTTATGGACGTAGCATCTTGGTGGCCTTTTTATGTAGTAATCGCATTGTTTATCCTTGCCATCGTTTCACCATGGATCTTTCCAAATAAGATGGTGAGCAAGAACAAGCACGATAACAAATTCTAAAAGCCGGGTATCAGGCTTTACAAAACTCTCATGAATCTTTGTGTTTTCTGCGGCTCTTCGCTTGGGCACTCGCCTGTATATGAAGCTGCTGCAAAAGAACTTGGTGAACGCATGGCCGCACAAGGTCATGCTTTAATCTATGGTGGCGGGAATGTCGGCCTCATGGGAGTTATTGCCGATACTGTTTTACAAAACGGAGGCGAAGTTGTTGGTGTTATTCCAGATTTCTTATTGCAGCGTGAAGTTGGTCATCGTGGTGTTACTCGATTGGAAGTGGTAAACTCCATGCACGAACGCAAAAAGAGAATGGCCGATCTCGCAGATGCATTTATAGCACTACCCGGTGGCTGGGGAACACTGGATGAACTTGCCGAGATTCTTACATGGAAACAGTTAGGTATAATTTCTCAACCAATAGCATTACTCAACACCGCAGCATTCTTCGATTCGTTGTTAGACCAAATGCATAAGATGGTAGAGGCCGGATTTCTCCAGTCAGCCAATCTTAACTTTCTAAGAGTTGAAAGCTCTCCTGAAAAACTTCTCTCTTCTATACTGAGAGAAAATCAATAAACATTCGCACATTTTAACTTATCTTGACGTATAACCCAAATACGTTCACGCGTTTGTATGGTGCGCATAATTCAGGTTTTAGTACTTGCCCTTGTCTGTATTCAAAATCTTTCTGCCCAAACACTAGGCTTCACCCTCCCGCCAGGACAGAAGCGTGTGCAGATGCCGATCGAGATATATAATAACCTCGTGGTGATACCGGTTGTGCTAAACAATTCGCTGCCGCTCAAATTTATTCTCGACACCGGTGTGCGAACCGCTATACTTACTCAAAAAACATTTACCGATATTTTAAATCTTCCTTATTCGCGTAAGTATACAATCTCTGGTCCGGGAGGAGAAAAGCTCGTGGATGCTTATGTTACCAACAAC
Source organism: Ohtaekwangia sp. (assembly GCF_036568665.1). Lineage (GTDB taxonomy): Bacteria > Bacteroidota > Bacteroidia > Cytophagales > Cyclobacteriaceae > Ohtaekwangia. The sequence goes on from NZ_DATCSD010000141.1 coordinate 9,371, forward strand.
GTAACGCTTGCCCTACCCGGCATTCAAGGACGTGGTCATGCTATGCTGGTATTGGAAGAAGATTACCTGGAATTGAGAAATTATCTGGGCACTGATGTACACGGAATTTTAGGATATGAATTGTTCAGTCGTTTTATAGTTCAGATCGACTATGAGAAGAAACTACTCACGTTTACTACACCGGAGAAATTTCACAAGTCGCGGAAGTACCAGACGCTTCCGATGAAGATTGAAGACACCAAACCTTATATTATCGCCCCGGTCGTGTTGCAGGATGGCACCACGATAAATGCAAAATTACTGATGGACTCCGGTGCGAGCCATGGCCTGATGCTCGATCCATCTACCGATGCCAGAATTACTGTACCTGAAAATGTGGTGAGCAGTGTAATTGGTCGTGGTCTGGGAGGAGAAATTGTTGGAAAAGTTGGGCGAATAAAATCCATTGAATTTGGCACCTATAAATTGAACCAGGTGGTAGCTAATTTTCCTGATCCTAATAGTTACTCCGATAGTATAAAGATTGGTAATGTCTTTCGGAACGGTGCTGTGGGTGGAGAGATTATGAGCCGCTTTACCATCATCTTCAATTTTCCGCAGGAAGAAATATATATCAAGAAGAATGCTTCCTTCAAAAAAGGCTTTCACTATAACCTGAGTGGATTGATAGTGAAGGCCAAAGGTTCTCAGCTAAATGTGTTTGAAATAACAGAAGTGCGCCAGCAATCATCGGCCGACAAAGCGGGTATTATGGCTGGTGATATTATTCTAAGTATAAATGGTATTGCGGCGCAAATGCTTACGCTGAATCATGTGAATGCATTTTTTAACAGCAAACCCAAAAAGAAAATACGACTGGAAATCAATCGTAAGGGATTACACATGCGTAAAGAATTTAATCTCGAAGATCAGATATAAACTTCCCTATCGCGTTAGCGCAAGCAGCATGTCTTTTCTCTTTTGATAGACCTGGTATAGATATAGCTGCGTTCTGCGGATCTTAATAGAATTTTTTAAAGTGTTATAAATCGCCTCAGGCGATAGGTTTTGCTTCAACAGATAATCGAGAATGGAAGATGTTCCTAAAGCCTCCTGATAATTAGAGTTCTTCAAAACCGTAATCGGTATATCTTTTGTTTTTTTATTGCTCGACAATGAATGAATTGTTTCTTTCAGCTCACTGCGGCCGAGATTATCATCAATAAAAATAAAATTCGGATTGAATCGCATCAGGCGTTCGAGCACGCTCTTCAGATCGAACGCTATTTCCGTTACAATCTTTGCCCCATGTACTTGTTGCACTTTTTTGAGCACAGAGCTCAACTCGATCGGGTTATTCCCAACAAGCAATACATTCAACGTTCCTGATAAAGGATTTTTGGTGGAATTCTGCATACGCTAACTTGTTATGAATAAGAACAGTATATAAACGTAAAAGGTTACCCAACAAGATTTATTCATTTGCTGTTTTTTCGTTTTTAGGAAGTAATTTTCAAGTTGAGTTTCCCGATTAAAGAAAAAAATTCAGGATTGAAAAAGGTTGTAATCATCGGTGGGGGTATTGCAGGGTTGATCTCTTCCATTTTGCTTGCGCGAAAGGGAATACAGGTATTGATTATAGAAAAAAAGTCGTATCCGTTTCATCGTGTGTGCGGAGAGTATATTTCCAACGAAACGATCGCCTTTCTGCAGCAACACAATCTTTTCCCTGGACAACACAATCCTGCAACTATTGATCGTTTTCAGCTTTCTGCCGTTAGTGGTAAAAATGTTGTGATGCCTCTCGACCTCGGAGGCTTCGGTATAAGTCGGTATACTCTTGATAATTTTTTATATAAACACGCGAAAGATGCCGGTGTTAACTTTTTACTGAATGCGGAAGCAGAGCAAGTAGTTTATCACGGTGAAGAATTTTTAGTCAAAACTGCTACGCAATCTCTGCACGCCGATATTGTAATCGGTGCGTTTGGTAAACGTTCGCGCATGGATGTTGTCCTTGAGAGAAGTTTTATTAGAAAGAGATCTCCGTACGTTGGCGTAAAGTATCATGTGCGAGCAGAACATCCGGCAGACCTGATAGCACTCCATAATTTCTCTGGAGGATATTGTGGTATAAGCAACATTGAAGATGGTAAAACAAATATCTGCTATCTCACGCATCGTGATAATATAAAGAAGTATAAAAGCATTCGCGAAATGGAAGAAGCGGTTCTTCATTGTAATCCTCTCTTAAAAAACATTTTTCGCAATGCGGATTTTCTTTTTGAAAAACCTGAAGTGATTAACGAGATTTCTTTCGAAACAAAATCTGCCGTGACGGACCATATTCTTATGGCAGGTGATGCAGCTGGAATGATAACTCCGTTATGTGGCAATGGTATGGCAATGGCTATGCACGCAGCAAAAATTGTTAGTGAACTCGTAATCCGTTTTTGTGAGGATAAACATTTTTCACGACAGCAGTTGGAAGCTATATATACTCAACAGTGGAACCGAATATTTTCTCAGCGACTTTGGGCCGGCCGTCAGATTCAAAAATTATTTGGAAACGCGTGGGCTTCCAATGTGGCTGTTAACCTCGCCATACACGTGCGGCCGATCGCCAACACGATCATGAGAAACACACACGGAGACGGCTTCTAGCGCTTCACATCGTAAAATTGCCGTTGATTGATGATGATCGACTTTTCTCGCATCAATTCTTTATCTTCCATCATCATCAAAACCATCATACAACCATGAATCAGGAAACTAATCGCAGATCGTTTTTGCGCTCACTCGGACTCATCACTGTTGGCGCCACGGCAGGAGCTTCAATCTTATCAGCATGTGGCAGCAAGCCTTCGGAAAATCAGCAGGCCGCTACAGATTCTGTCGCTGCACAACCAGCAGCGAAAGAGTTGTTCTTTAAAATTTCGTTGGCAGAATGGTCACTTCACAAATCACTCTTCGAAGGAAAATTTACGAACCTCGATTTTCCGGCCAAGGCTAAAAATGATTTTGGAATATCAGCAGTAGAATATGTTAATCAATTTTTCAAAGACAAAGCGAAAGACCAGGCCTATCTGGCTGACCTGAAAAAACGCTGCGATGATCTGGGCGTAACCAGTGTATTGATCATGTGCGATGGAGAAGGAGAGCTCGGCCATGCAGATGCCAAGCAACGCAAGCAGGCGGTTGAGAACCACTATAAATGGGTAGAGGCCGCTAAATTTTTAGGATGTCATTCTATTCGGGTAAATGCGGCTGGTGAAGGTAAACGTGAAGATGTGGCGAAAGCTGCAACCGATGGCTTGCGTCAGCTTTCAGAATTTGCAAAAGGTGTTGGTATAAATGTTATCGTTGAAAATCACGGAGGATTTTCTTCTGACGGACAATGGCTGAGTGGAGTTATAGCCGGCACACAAATGGACAACTGCGGTACATTGCCTGACTTCGGCAACTTCTGCATCAATCGCACCAAGCCTGAGGCAAACACTGCGGAAGCGTGGGCTAAAACAAAATGTATTGAGGAATACGATCGCTATAAAGGAACACAAGAGCTGATGACGTATGCAAAAGGTGTAAGCGCTAAAACACACGAGTTTGATGCACAAGGCAACTGTGTTGAGACAGACTATGTAAAGATGTTATCGATAGTAAAAGCGGCGGGCTATACCGGCCACATTGGAATAGAATACGAAGGACAAGGATTAAGTGAAGAAGAAGGTATACGCGCTACAAAAGCGTTGCTTGAAAAAGCAGGCTTGGCGGTATAAAATATTCTGATGAAAGCGTTGTTATGAGAACATTTGCAAAAGTTGTGTTGAATCGAGAAACAGATAGATAAAGAAAACATTTAAACATGTGGCTGAAATAAAATTCAGCCACATGGTATGTTTGTGATCCGCCCTGGATTCATCTCTTAAAACGCGGATAAACCAATACAAAAAAAATATCACTACCGGAGCGAGGGCGATCACAAAAGGTGTTATGTAATCCTTTTCAAAGAACGCATTGAAGTATAGTATATATCCTACAGACACCACGCCAAATAAAGCTCCCACAAAAAGAAACGTGCCGCGAATGCCTAACAGCAAACTAAATGTTTTATCTCCTCGTTTACGGTCTTCCTCGTGCTGGTAAATCTGCGTCATCGGGTAAGTGCCCAGTAGCAGCGCACTGCTTAGCATAGCCGGAATTAACACGGAAGGTTTCAGTACATTCTCCAATGGAAACCGGTTTATACCGATATAGCACATAATAAAAGTAAAGAACCCCTGAAACGTACTTACTGTTAGCCATCCACCAACAGGATATTTTTTCAACCGCACAGCAGGATGGCTATATGCCTTCGATATCATGCCATAGATGAAAATCAACACAGCAAACAACACCGATATCTTTACGACTGCCAATACAACAGCGATGGCATCAAAGAGCAGCGAAAGATAGTATAGTCCCTTCTTGACCTTGGGCGGGTTCTTTAGTCCTCCTATACTTTTCTCGTCTTTATCAAAGTAACTATTATAGCCATTGCTGGCCGGGTATAAAAAAAGATGAACGATGAGAAAAGTCCAGAGCAGAGGCTTTTCACTGATGTTCGGAGAGATTGCCAGGCTGAATAAAAACACAGGAAGCAAATAGTAGGAAAAAGGAATGCGTAAATGAAGCCATGACGAACGCGAAAACATACAGTAAAAAAATTATAGGTTGCGATATGTGAAAATATACTATCCGAATAGCTCCTGAAAAACCTCTGTCAACTTACCAAACGATTTTACCTTGATCGAAGTTTTTTTCAGGTCTATAGATTTTTGATTGAACTTGGAGATATATATTTCTTCGAAGCCAAGCTTTTCCGATTCAGAAATGCGCTGTTCTATTCGGTTCACAGCCCGAAGCTCTCCTCCTAACCCAATCTCTGCTGCGAAACAGATTTTATCTGAAACGGGTATCTCCTCCATTGAAGAGATTATCGAAATACATATTGCGAGATCTATAGCAGGGTCTTCTACTTTTATGCCGCCAGCCATATTGAGAAATACATCTTGTGTACCCATGCGGAAGCCGCAGCGTTTTTCTAAAACAGCGAGTAACATATTGAGTCGCTTTTGATCAAAACCGGTAGGTGTCCGTTGGGGAGTTCCATAAGAAGCCGGACTAACTAGTGACTGGATCTCTATAAGCAAAGGACGATTACCCTCTATGGTAGCACCAATCGTTACACCACTGAGGTAACCATCTTTTTGTGAAATCAGAATTTCAGATGGATTAGATACTTCGCGTAGTCCATTGCCCAACATTTCATATATACCTATTTCGGATGTGGAGCCGAAACGATTTTTGGTAGTGCGCAGTATACGATACGCCAGGTGACGATCGCCTTCAAACTGTAATACCGTATCAACCATGTGCTCCAGCACTTTTGGTCCGGCAAGCATTCCATCTTTTGTTATATGCCCGATAAGAAAAACAGGAGTATCTGTTTCTTTGGCAAACTTCATCAACTCTCCTGCAGATTGTCGCACTTGTCCTATACTTCCCGCAGCAGAGTCCATCATCGGAGAGTAAAGTGTTTGAATTGAATCGATGATAACCACTTGTGGTTGCAGCGCTTCAATCGACAAAAAAATATTTTTGGTGTTGGTCTCTGTGAGTATATAGAAATTGCTGGAAGAATTTCCCAAGCGATCTGCGCGCATTTTTATCTGCTGCTCGCTCTCTTCGCCTGAAACATATAGCACCCGAAGTGACTTGAGTTGCAAACCCGCTTGCAACATCAAGGTTGATTTTCCTATACCGGGTTCCCCTCCAATTAACGTAAGCGATCCGGGGACAATCCCTCCTCCCAATACTCGATTCAATTCATCATCTATAGCTTGTATCCGTATTTCCGGTGAAGCCTCTATTTCAGATAAAGCTTTTGCTTTTATAGATTTTGTGCGTGAAGATTCTTGTCGCCACTCATTCTTCGTGGTGTCTTCCTTGGTTACAATCTCCTCAGCAAAGGTATTCCAGGCACTGCACGAAGGACATTTGCCAAGCCACTTAGCCGATTCATATCCACAGCTCTGACAGTAATAAACAGTTTTGGATTTAGCCAATGTTAAATAAGTTAAATGCTCCTTAAATAAATGATAAAAATGCACGATTTTTTTATACTTTTCAGACACTAATCTAATCTAACTTACCTGCGTTATGAGGTTATTTACCTTATGGGCCTTGGTGGCTCTTGTTGTGCAATCAGTATATGCACAAAAATCTCCTGTTAAATTCGGTGACATCCCCCTGGAAGATTTAAAGATGAAAATCTATGATAAAGACTCATCTGCTTCCGCGGTAATTCTTTCCGATTATGGTGAAGCTTACGTAAGCCTTACTTCTATCAATGCCTCGCTAATGTTTGAAAGACACGTCCGCATTAAAATCCTAAGTAAAGATGGAATGGAGTGGGGAGATGTTGCTATACCTGTATACCACAGTGGTTCAAAGGAAGAGCGTGTCACCAAGATAAAAGCAACGACGTACAACCTGGAGAATGGAAAAATTGTAGAAACCAATCTTTCAAAGGATGGGATGCTCAAAGAGAAATTTAACCGAAATGTGAATTTTCTGAAATTTACTTTTCCCAATGTAAAAGAGGGATCCGTATTGGAGTATTCCTATACTATTTCTTCGGAGTTCCTTTCCAATTTTCCCAACTGGCAATTTCAATACGATATACCTGTTCGCTGGAGTGAATACTGGGCAATGTTCCCTGAGTTTTTCAGTTTTGAAAAATATATGCAGGGCTATCTCACCCTTACCTCTTATGAAGTAAAAAATAAAGCCGAAGCGAATTTTCAGGTTATGGCTCACCACTGGATTATGAAGGATTCTCCGGCATTTAAAGAAGAGCCATTTATGACGTGCGAAGACGACTATGTAGCAAAAATGAATATAGCGCTATCGCACATTACCATTCCGGGTGAACCGACAACAGAAATTATGGGGACCTGGGTAAAACTGAATGCGAACTTACAGGAAAGCGAAGCTTTTGGAAGGGCAATCTCTGGCTATGGTTCTTTGAGGAAAAAATCAGAGGAACTTACTGCAGGATTAACCGATACACAGCAAAAGGTAGAAGCTATATTTAATTATGTGCGCCAGAATATCGAGTGGAATGGCAACAAGGATTTTTATGCTGATGATCTGAAAGATATAATGGAAAAGAAGAAAGGTACGGCAGGAGATATAAATATACTGCTGGCATCTATGCTGGAAAAAATAGATATACCGGTAGATATGGTTTTGTTAAGTACCCGCGATCATGGTTTTGTTCGAGAGCAATATCCGATGGAAGATCAGTTTAATTATGTAGTGGCATCTGTAAAAATAGGTGATAAACGAATTTTACTCGATGCTACGGATAAGTACCTTCCTATGGGAGTTTTGCCGGAGCGTTGCCTCAATGGCCACGGACTTGTTATTTCTAAAACAAATCACGGATGGCTTAGTCTTGAAACAAAAGTAAAATCTAAGACCATAGTTACTACCGACTTTACGCTAAAAGAAACAGGGGAACTTGCAGGCAAAATCAACTATACATTTGATGGTTACGATGCACACAATGTGCGCAGAGATTACTTTGCAAAAGGTGAAGAAGATTACCTGAAGAAGTTTTTAGCGGACAAGAATTGGGAGATTCAGAAAAGTGAATTTCAGAATCTGAAAGAAGTTGAGAAAAATGCAAAACAACTTCACGACCTTGTTATCAATGAGCATTGCATACTTACAGGAAATGCTATTTACCTTAATCCATATGTAACATCGCAGCTGAAGGAAAATCCATTCAAGCAGGAAAAGCGTCAATACCCGGTAGATTTTGGAAGCCCTGAAGAACAAACCTATATGTCGAAGATTGTGATACCCGATGGCTATATAGTAGATGAACTTCCTAAACCAAAAGTATTTGTGCTTCCGGGAAGCGCGGCAAAGTTTAGCTATAATGTAACACAAACCGGTAATGTGGTAAACATTATCAGCATGGTACAAATAAATAAGAGTTTATTTTTGCAGGATGAGTATCCGCACCTGCGTGAGTTCTATAACATGATTGTAGCCAAGCAGGCAGAACAAATTGTATTGAAGAAAAAATAGTTGGTATGAAAAAAATATCGTTGGTGCTGGCAGGCATGTTACTATATATGACTGCTGCTGCTAAAGACAGTCCTAAGTATCCGGTAAGCGCTATACCGGAGGATATGAAAACCGGAATGTATGCTGTTATCCGCGAGCAGGAGTTACGATTTGAGATAAACTCGGTTAGCAATGCGAGCACACATTTTCATGTAGCGATCACCATTTTGAATGCAAACGCCAAGAGCTACGCCAGCAAAGTAATCTGGTACGACAAATTCAATGTGGCAAAATCTTTCAAAGGAACAGCGTACGATGCTTTTGGTAACGTGATCCGAAAACTGAAGCAAAGTGAAATATATGATCAGAGTGCTTTTGATGGCTCTTCGCTTTTTAGTGACGACCGATTGAAGAAAGCAGATCTGTCGCAAGGTATATATCCATACACAGTGGAGTTTGAGTACGAGATCGAACACAAAACCTTGTTCTTTGTTCCGGATTTTGATTTATACGAGGACGATGAAATCTCCATACAGAAATCTGTTTTCACTATTATATATCCAGCTCCCTTGAAACCGCGGTATAAATTATTCAAGATACAAGAGCCAAAGACTTTTGCTGTTGATAGTAAAGATGTGCTTGAATGGACATTCGAAAATATCAAGCCGGAAAAATTTGAAAAGACAGGTCCGGATCTCGCCCGCGTTGTTCCAAACATCGCAGTAGCACCAACGGCATTTGAGTTTGATAATTATGCCGGCAAGATGGACTCGTGGGAGAATTTTGGAAAGTGGATTGTAGATCTCAATAAGGATCGGGATATACTTCCGGAGCAAACAAAAAGGCGACTACAGGAGATCACAAAAAATGCAAAGACCACGGAAGAAAAGGTCCGTATAGTATATGAATACCTGCAGAGTAAAACACGTTATGTAGGTATACAATTGGGTATAGGCGGATACCAGCCTTTTGAAGCATCGGTGGTGGACCAAACCGGGTATGGCGATTGTAAGGCGCTCTCCAACTATATGGTGGCTATGCTAAAGGAGATTGGCATTAAAGCAAACTATATTCTTATTCGTGCCGGTCGTAACCAACCTGCTATGGATATAGCCTTTCCAAGCTCACAGTTCAATCATGCAGTGGTGGCAGTGCCCAGCGCAACGGATACGCTATGGCTTGAATGTACCAGCCAGACAAATCCGTTTGGGTATATGGGAAGCTTTACGGGTGATCGCTATGCTTTGATGATCACTGAGAATGGAGGTAAAGTTGTAAAGACGCCACGTTATCCGGCCGATGTAAATATACAATCACGCACAGCCGATGTATTTGTAGAACAAACAGGTGATGCGAAAGCAAAAGTAAAAACAACCTTTAGTGGTCTCCAATATGAAAATGATAACCTTCAGTTTGTGTTGAATCAACAGTACGATGATCAGAAAAAATGGGTGCAGGAAAATACCGGTATACCCGCTTTCGATATCATCAACTTTAACATGACTAACAAGAAGAGCAAGATACCTTCAGCCGTGGTTAACACCGAACTTGACCTCAAGCGGTTTGCAACAGTAAGTGGTAAACGAATTTTTTTGGTGCCTAACCTGATGAATCGTTCATCTTATATACCGGAGAAACTCGATGCGCGTAAAACCAATGTTGTATTACGAACTGCGTATACCGATCTCGACACCATTCGCTATCATTTACCGGAAGGTATATATCCGGAGTTTTTACCAGAGCCTGCTGTTATAAAGTCCAGGTTCGGTGAGTATGAGGCTTCTTATAAAATAGACCAGGGCAACCTTCTATATGTGCGCAGGCTGCGCATGAATAAAGGCGAATATCCGGCAGACTCGTATAAAGAACTGACAGATTTTTACCGGAATATCAGTAAGGCCGATAATGCCAAGATGGTGTTTATGAGTAAAACCTAAAAATGACTATTTGGTGATGGGGGCATTAGCCTCCTTCGCCATTACATTATATACCATTTTATCGGCAAGGCTTGGCAACCACTTGTTGAGGAAAACAGCGAGCTTGCCTTGTGTAGTTAAAATCAATGTGCGTTTGCGTTTAATCGTAGCATTATAAATATGTTCTGCGCACTCTTCGGCCGTCATCATTTTCTCTTCCTGTCGTGGCGATTCGCCTTGTTGACTTCCATCTTTTGTGAGCGAACGCTTCCGGATATTAGATGCTGTAAATCCCGGGCAAGCCGTTAGTACATGCACTCCTGTTTTTAACAACTCGGTGCGCAACACCTCCAGAAAACCGTTCAATGCAAATTTAGAAGCTGAATACCCCGTGCGACCAGGCAAACCGCGATAGCCTGCTATAGATGAGATGCCTATAACAGAACCTTTATTTTTAGTAATCTCGGGAAGGCAGTACTTGGTAGCATACAGTACACCATAGAAGTTTATATCCATCACTTTCTTTACAACATCCAGATCAACCTCCGAAAAAAGTGCTCGCATGGAAATACCGGCATTGTTGATAAGTATATCAATCCTGTTATAAGTACGTATAGCTTCTTCGGCCATTCGTTTGTTATCGTCTTCTATACTTACATCGGCCTGAAATCCCACCACTGTAATCCCTTTACCTTTAAGTTCGGCAACAGCATTATCAAGCTCGGTTTTGTTTCGGCCGGTGATAAGAAGTTTGGAGCCTGCACTGCCAAAACGTTCTGCCATAGCTTTTCCGATGCCGGAAGAACCTCCGGTAATAATCACAACTTTATCTTTCATAGATATACTGTCTGACTTGTTTTGACGAATGCTTCGGGCACGAATATCTCAATAATACCAATACTTGTTAACTTGCTCCGTAAAGAAAATTGTTCTGATGTTTTTTATAGGTTTAGTATCGAGGCTGCCATTCTGGATTCTGTACGGGATTTCTGATTTTCTTTTCTTCATTAGCTATCACGTAGTGGGCTATCGGAAGAAAATGGTACGGAAGAATCTTCGAAATTCTTTTCCGGAAAAAACAGATGAAGAGCTTCGAACCATTGAGCGCGACTTTTATAAAAACCTCTGCGATTATGGCGTGGAGTTGCTCAAGTTATTTTCCATCCCCAAGGAAGAAATTGCCAGGCGCATGCGCTTTAAAGATGTGGAGGCTATTGAAAGGTATAAGCAGCAAAAGCAATCCGTAATTATACTTGCCTCACACCAGTTTAATTGGGAGTGGCTTCTGTCTTCCGGGAATTTCAATTTGCCCGTACCGGTAGATTTTGTATACCAGCCGCAAAGCAGTGCTTTCTTTAACAGGTTCTCCCTTCTTTGTCGCGGACGTTTCGGAGCTTATGGTATAAGCCGCTATGATGTAGCACGCGAGTTGATAAAAAGAAAAAATATACTTCGCGGTATCGCCATCGTAAGCGATCAGTACCCGGGTCTTAGAAAAGACAAAAAATATCAAACCCGTTTTTTACATCAGGATACAGTTTTCTTTTTGGGTGCCCACCAGATTGCTGTGCTTACACAATACCCGGTAGTATATGCACAGGTGAAGAAGATAAAGCGTGGATACTATGAAGCTTCTTTTGTGGATATAGCGGAGCCTCCCTACACAAAGGACGACTTCACGTTAATTGAAAACTATATTAAAGCCGTGGAGCGAATTATTCGCGAAAATCCCAGTGGTTGGCTTTGGTCGCATAACCGCTGGAAGACCAGGCATCTTGAAGAACAAAAAACAGAATC